>JASEGZ010000007.1 GCA_030018935.1 Syntrophales bacterium | reverse complement strand
ATAAAGAGCCGACGAAAATCTTATGTCAAATTGTTCCGCGAAAATCGGTGATAAAATCAAAGAAGCTTCACAAAATCGATGGGATGACAAACTGGGTCAGTGCCATCTATTCATGACCGATCCGTATAGTAAGCGATACAGCCATTTAATTCATTGAGAAATAACTGTGAAAATTTGCCGTAACTGCTTGAAACCATATGATGTCCAACATGAAATGGACTATGACCCGGCAAGGGAATTGGGGGACATCTTTTTGAAAAATACCAGAACCGCAAGCGACGATGATTTTTGTCCCGGATGCCGGGAGAAGTTGGGGATGCTGAATCTGATGGGGGTTGGGCAGTGAGATGATAGATATACCAGCAAATGTTGACAAATGCAGGGGAATAATATCCATATAACGAGGTAATGACGAAGCGGTGACACTGAAGCCAAGTGGAAATCCAAATTGTTGGCATTTCGCGCTTGGACAGGTAAAATGACTACCCATATCGCTTCAAAACGTCAACTCAATCCGCAAATGCGAATTTAACATTCCTTCCACTTCAGCAGTTTAATAATGTTCATATTAGACGACAGGAGGTCTACAAAAACACCCATATTCAAACTATGCCTTGACATTGGTTTAAGTTTGTGGTTTTTTGACGACTATGGGTACCGAAAGCAAAACAAAAATAAACCGTTTAATAAATCAGTGGACGGTCGGCACTCCCAGCGCCACTTCCTATCTTACTGCTTCCGGTTTCAGTCGGGATCTGCTCGTAAAATATAAGAACAGCGGCTGGCTGGAATCATTTGGCCGAGGGGCTTACATACGCGCTGGGAATAAGGTGGATTGGCCAGGCGCTCTTTATACCCTTCAGAATCAGCTCTCTCTTCCTGTCCATGTGGGAGGAAAAACAGCCCTACAATTGAAAGGATATGCCCATTACCTGCCGGCGAGACAGAATAAAGTTTTTCTGTACGGTCCTCGGGGACTGATATTGCCAACCTGGTTCAAGGAAGATCGTTTCGGCGTTAAGTTTGTTGTGACGCGGACGAATCTCTTCCCCGCGGATTGCCGGGAGGGATTTACTGATTTTAGGGAACGTGATTTTTCGGTCAGGATAGCGGCGCCGGAAAGGGCGGCCATGGAGATGCTTCATCTGGTGCCAAAAGAAGTCGGATTCGACGAGACCCAATTGATCATGGAAAACCTCGTTGCCCTTCGTACCGATCTTGTCCAGTGGCTGCTGGAGGCATGCCGATCCGTAAAGGTGAAAAGACTTTTTCTTTATATGGCAGAAAAAAAGGAACATACTTGGTTGTCGAAGCTGGATTTATCGAAAGTCGATCTCGGGAAAGGGAAGCGGATGATCGTGCCGCATGGCCAGTTTGACGCGAAATATCGGATAACCGTTCCCGTAGATCGTGAAGGGACGCCTTCATGATCGATAACGTTTACTTCAAACGAGCCGAGTTGCTCCTGCGGATACTTCCGTTAATCGACAGAGAAGCCGTCTTCGCCCTGAAAGGTGGGACGGCTATCAATTTTTTCGTCAGAAATCTTCCCCGTATCTCCATAGATATTGACCTCGTATATCTTCCCATTGGTGAAAGGGATGTGTCCCTCCGGGAGATAAGCTTTGCTCTTGTAAGGATATCTCAGGACATCGAGAGCAGGATTCCAGAAACGAAGGTTACTCCCAGGAAAACCAGAGGGTCCGATTTACTGAGCGGATTGCTTGTAAAGAAACAGGATACGATCGTCAAGATCGAACCGAATCTGGTCATACGAGGTTCTGTATATCCGCCTGCAAGAAGAGTCATCTCTCCGAATGCCGTTGATCTTTTTGAGATTTCTGTGGAGAGTCAAATCCTATCGGAAAATGAACTATATGCCGGGAAAATCTGCGCCGCCTTGGATCGCCAGCATCCGCGGGACCTCTTCGATATCATGATGCTTCTCAAATATGGCAACTTTAGCACCGCCGTGCGAAAGGCGTTTGTCGTTTACCTGATCAGCCATGACCGGTCCATGGTCGAGGTTCTCAATCCGGGATTTGTTGATATCCAGCCTGTCTTTGAAACTGAATTTCAAGGCATGACTTTGGAAGAGGTTACATGCGAGGACCTGGAAAAGACCAGAGAAGAACTGGTTTCCATGATCGCAAGAGAACTGACTGTCCAGGAAAAACAATTCATTGTCTCCATCAAAGAAGGGACGCCTCGGTGGGAGTTGATAGGCATTGAAGGGGTCGAGAACCTGCCCGCCGTCAAGTGGAAGCTCTTGAATATCGGTCGTATGAGCCCATCAAAACACAAAAAGGCAGTTCACAAACTGGAGGATTACCTGGGAGTATAGATGACTGCCGTTATGGGTTTATCTTTTTCCGTGATAAGAAAAGAACTGGTCCCGGAATGGTTCAAAGGGCTCTATGTCGAGCTGATGGCAGAGTGCCCCTGCTCAAACCATTCCCCTCATCAACAGAAGTGAAAAGGCGATTAGAACTCCTTACAGGCTTCCTGAACGGAGGATGGATATCAGCAACCAGAGGCCTAAAATACCGGCCATGGAGTATCCTAAAAATCCCAGGAGGGGAAAGCCAAATAGATGTGGACCTGAAGCGGAGGTAACAATGAGAGACGATCCGATGATCAGGGAGGAGATGATAAGAGAAAAGGCAATCCGGTTTGATGATCTGTCCATTTCGGAGATAAAATGTTCAAGCCCCTCGTGTTGGAAACCGATTCGCGTTTTCCCCTGTTTAAGCTGTTTAAGTACCTCATGGAGCTCCTGGGGAATATCTTTCAGGAGATGAATGAGCCTCCCGCCTACGGTCACGAATTCTCCCACCAGTCGTTTGGGGTGCAGCCGCTCCCGCATAAGGTTTCTGATAAAGGGGGCCGCCTCTCTGGTCGTGTCGAAATCAGGGTACAACACCAGCCCGAGCCCTTCGACTTCTGTTAACGCCTTACCTATGAGAAAGATGTCCTGTGGCAGCCTCAGTTTGTGACGGGCAATCAGATCGAGGAGTTCATGAAACATATTCTCCATGCGCAATTCCTTAATGGGACGATACAGATACAACTCTATGAAGTTGGAAATGTCGTTCTCCAGTGCCCGGCGGTCAGGTTCCTCATCCCATTCTACAATCCTCAAAATGGCATCCGCTATTCTCGATTCATCGTGACGGATGTAGCCCAGAACGAAGTCGGCAAAGTGCTCCTTGGATTGCCGGTCAACACGCCCCATCATGCCGAAATCGAGATAGCAGATCACATTGCCGGGCAGGATGAACACGTTTCCCGGGTGGGGGTTGGCATGGAAAAACCTGTGCTTGAATATCTGTTCGAGGATTAGATCGTTTAGCCGGGAGGCAATGATCTTCCGGTCAAAACCTTTCTCGTCCAGGAGGGCAATCTCGGAGGCCTTGATACCATCCACATATTCCATTGTGAGAACACGTTCCGTTGTTGCCTGTCTGAATATTCGGGGTACATAAATTGATTCATTGCCGATAAACTGCCGGGCAAAGCGTTCCGTGTGAGAGGCCTCAACGTTATAGTTGATTTCTCTTTTCAGGGTGCGGGCAATCTCATCAACTATCCTCGTAGGACGATATATTTCCCCTTCCTCCACATATTTTTCTATCAGGGTGGCTAAGTGAAAGAGAATCTCCAGGTCCGCTTCAATTATCCGGCGGATACCGGGACGCTGGACCTTAACAATGACCTGTCCCCCGGTTCTCAGTTGTGCCCGGTGGACCTGACCGATAGATGCCGCTGCAATGGAACTTTCCTGAAATTGAAGAAAAATCTCATCGAGAGGGGCCTTAATTTCCTGCTCCACGATTTCTTTCACCTGAGAAAAGGGAAACGGCGGAACTTTATCCTGCAGTTTTGTCAATTCCCGGATGAGTGCGACAGGGATCAGGTCGGGACGGGTAGAAAGTACCTGCCCCATCTTAATGAAAATAGGTCCCAGTTCCTCAAGTGCCATGCGCAGCCGCTCATACGTGCTCAGGTTTTCCACCTTCTCGCGACGCTTGCCGGAAATCATCCGCATGCCCATCCTGAGATACGGCCCCAGGTAGAGGCTGCCAATCAGATCATCAAAACCGTATTTAAACAAAATGGCAAGTATCTGGCGGTAACGATGGATATTCCGGTAAGTATGCGAGAGGATGCTGATCTTACGGATGCGCATCGTTTATTCCTTATGCTCGCCTGACTTCTCCAACCTCTCAAGTCTCTCTTTGATCTCTTCCAACTCAACTTTCGTGGGCACGTTCAGGTGCCTCAAGATACCGGTCACAATTTTTTCTGTCCTTTCCTCCATCTCTTTTTTAAACTGTTTCGATTTTTCCCTTAGGTCCGCGACCGTTTCTCTGGCCTCCTTTTCTGTAACCTCCCCTTTTTTGACAAGCTCGTCAACGAACTCCTGAATTTTTTCTGTTGTCATGAAGGCCAACCCTGCGCCAGCCAACATCGCTTTTTTAATAAAATCCGGCATTGCTATTTTTCCTCCTTTGCATTTATTTTTCCTGTCCATACCGATATGCCAGCGATCACCAAAAGGTTTAACCATTTCACTGGTGACCGTTCCAGGCAGGTCATCTCTTGTAATTGTATCTGAAAACTTCTATAATTTCCCTCACAAAATGTCAACTTGTGCCGGCCTGTGGACAAACTCTTTGTAGCCTGCGATTACAGAATGTAACACATGGAAAGTAGCCGCACCCTCGTAGGGTGCGTTTATTTTAAAGGCAGATACTCAAAACAAGCCGACAGGAGATGAAAAATAAGTTAAATTTTATAAGAGGGAATTGATGAACATTTTAGTATTGCTTCTGGTTTCCATTGCCTGTTTTTTTATGGCGTATAAGGTTTATGCAGCCTACATTGAAAAAACCTTTAATGCAAAAGATTCGCACCAAACACCCGCAAACTCTATGGCAGACGGAAGAGACTATGTAGCAGGAAAAACCCCTGTGGTATTCTCTCATCACTTTGCTGCCATTGCCGGTGGAGGTCCTATTATAGGCCCGACTGTGGCCCTCCTTTACGGCTTTTACCCCTCATGGATGTGGATTGTCCTGGGAGGGATATTCCTCGGCGCCGTCCATGATTATACAGCCCTCTTTATAAGCATGAGAGAAAGGGGGAAATCTATGGCTGAAGTTGCCCGCACAACTATGGGGAATGGGGGATTTATCCTCTTCATTCTCTTCACACTTTTTTTGGTTATCCTTGTTTGCGGGGCTTTTCTGGGATTAACAGCTACAGCACTTGCCTCACTGGTTAAGTTAAGAACCCTTCAGCTTCCTCCCGATCAAACCCTTCTTCGTACAGTTGTGGATGTCAGGACGGGTGAAATCAAGGGTCTCATCGGGGGTATTGCTTCGACATCTGCCATTGTCATTACTATGGCTGCGCCATTTCTTGGCTACCTGCTCTACAGGAGAGGAACGAAGATTGTCGTTGCCTCAATCATTGCGGTTTTTATTGCCTTCGGTTCGATCCAGGTAGGCATGCAAATCCCCGTAACACTTTCACCGGAAAAATGGATGCTCATTCTTTCCGTTTATTGCTTCTTTGCCGCAGGAGCGCCTGTATGGGTATTACTTCAGCCCAGAGATTTTATCAACGCTTTTATCCTTTACGGCGGGATGGGGGCCTTGCTTCTTGCCATTATCGCCGGTGGAGTCCAGGGGATAGGGATAAACGCTCCTGCTGTGAATATTACCGGTGGAGAAGCAAAACTCGGTCTTTTCTGGCCCATCATGTTTATAACCGTTGCCTGTGGGGCCATATCGGGGTTTCACGCACTGATTGCCGGGGGAACGACATCAAAACAGGTAGCAACTGAATCTGCTGCCAAAAGGATAGCTTTTGGGGGAATGCTTGCTGAATCAGCTTTAGCTGTTATGGTTCTCATTACCGTAGCCTCTGGACTACCCTTTTCAGAATATACTAATATAGTTTTTCCAGAAATTGCAGGAGAAAAATCAAATCCCCTCCTTGCCTTTTCCCTGGGAATGGGGCTTATATTGAACAAGGGTCTATCCCTTCCCGTTTATCTGGGAACTATTTTTGGCATGGTGATGGTTGAGGGATTTTTAGCCACAACTCTGGATACAGCAGTGAGAGTAGGAAGATACCTTCTGGAGGAATTATGGAAGATGATATTTGACCACCCTCATGCAATTTTAAAATCCTTTAATTTCAATGCCGGTCTTGTTGTTGTTATCATGTTTCTCCTTGCCTATAAGCAAGCTTTTCTTGCTATCTGGCCCATCTTCGGTTCTGCAAACCAGCTTCTGGCAGCGCTTACATTAATTGTCATCTCCGTCTGGCTGACGGGCAGGGGCAGACCCAACTGGTTTACAATCTTGCCTTCCATCTTTATGATGGTTACAACAGTTGCTTCTCTTTTATACCTCCTGAAGGCAGAGTACATTCCCTCCGGCAATATGACATTAATCGGTGTTGATATTGTGCTCGTAATCCTGGCATCAGGGGTTGCTGTTCTTGCCTGGAACACCTTTTCCGGTTATAGAAAAGGTGCTAAATTGCCTGTAGTTGATCCTCTGATGACAGACTAAGACAAAAAAGGGTAACACGCCTTACATATCCATGCGGCGGTATCCTCCTCCGGGAGGCATAGCGGGAGCAGGCTTCTCTTTAGGTTTTTCCGGGCCACCATGCACTGGGTGGTAAGCATTAAAGAAGCCACGCTTGCCGCATTCTGGAGGGAAGTTATCAACGGGGCAAAGGCGTTGCAGTGAGTGTGGTCTGACCCGGAAAACCGACAGAATATTATGGGACCTTTGAAAAATAATGAAAATTGGATTCAGGAGAGCGAATCAAATGTTTTTCGGGCACCATGCCGTCGCAGCGAAGCGTCCGCAAAGGCAATGTTTGAGCGCTCAAGCGCGAGTTTTGCCTTTGCAGCGAAGCGAGACGTGCATGATCGTCAAAAGATTTTTGAGCGCGGATGAATCCAATTTTCAAAGCTCTCAGGGAAGGGAGAAATAAAGAAATATTAAGTCAAATTCTCGGCTATGGCTTCTCTGAGACACTAAGCCTCATTAGAGCCCTCATCAGGGCTGCCCTTACCCTCTCATAATCCGCGTCTTCTCCGGACATTTTGGGTAGTTTGACTTCTGCCACCTCCTTAGCCCTTCTTGCCCTTTCCCTGTCTATCATATCGGACCTCTCGGCTGTCTCTACCAGAACGGTTATCCTGTCGGATGCAACTTCTGCATAACCGGTACTTACGGCATAGTAAGTTTTTTTACCATCCTGGGTGAAGTTCAACTCGCCGATATCAACGGAACTGAGAAGGGGTGCATGTCCCTTGAGTACACCAAACTGGCCTTCACTTCCCGGTATTGTCACCTGTTCCACCTTCCCACTGAAGGCCATCTTTTCAGGGGTAACAATTTCGAGGATTACAACAGGCTCGTCAGTCATTTAAAATCCTCCGGGTTCACTGTTCTGCAAGCCTCTTTGCTTTTTCCACCGCTTCGTCAATGCCGCCGACCATATAAAATGCCTGTTCAGGTAGCTCATCATGCTTGCCTTCGAGGATTTCTTTAAAACCTCTTATGGTTTCAGCGACAGGTACAAACTTACCTTCGGTACCGGTAAACTGGGCAGCCACGAAGAAGGGCTGGGACAAAAATCTCTGTATCTTTCTTGCCCTGCTCACCGTTAATTTATCTTCCTCCGAAAGTTCGTCCATACCGAGGATGGCGATAATATCCTGGAGATCCTTGTATTTTTGTAATGTCATTTGCAACTTTCTTGCCACCTGATAATGTTCCCCCCCCACGACGTTTGGATCCAGTATACGGGACGTTGAATCAAGGGGATCCACGGCAGGATAAATTCCCAGTTCGGTGAGCGGTCTCGATAAGACGACAGTTCCATCGAGATGCGCAAAGGTCGTTGCCGGTGCCGGGTCTGTGAGGTCATCGGCAGGGACGTATACGCATTGAACAGCAGTAATTGATCCCTTATTGGTAGATGTAATTCTTTCCTGAAGTTCCCCCAGGTCTGTAGCTAGGGTTGGCTGATAGCCGACTGCCGAGGGCATTCTGCCGAGCAGCGCGGAAACCTCAGAACCTGCCTGGGTAAATCTGAATATATTGTCTATGAAAAGGAGCACGTCCTGCCCTTCCACATCCCGGAAAAACTCTGCCGCTGTCAGAGCCGTCAGCGCTACCCTTGCTCTCGCTCCCGGTGGCTCAGTCATTTGACCATAGATGAGGGCGGCCTGTTTTATAACGCCGGATTCCTTCATTTCGAGATAGAGATCGTTACCCTCCCTGGTTCTTTCACCAACACCGGCGAATACGGAGATACCACCATGATGCATGGCAATATTATGGATCATCTCCATCATCACCACGGTTTTACCGACACCAGCACCACCGAACATCCCCATCTTCCCACCTCTCGGAAAGGGCACCAGCAGATCAATAACCTTGACCCCCGTTTCCAGAACATGCACCGCTGTGTCCTGTTCGAGAAATGTTGGGGCCTCTCTGTGGATCGGCACATAGTTTTTTGCCTCCACAGGACCCAAACCATCAACCGGTCTGCCGACAACGTTCAGTATCCTGCCGAGGCATTCACGTCCAACAGGCACCTTGATCGGTAGGCCCGTATCCTTTGCCTTCATACCCCTGACGAGACCATCTGTGATGTCCATGGCGATGCACCTGACAACGCTATCACCCACGTGCTGGGCAACCTCGACGACCAGGTTGTCCTCTTCATCATTAATCGTGGGATTGGTTATGGTAACCGCATTAAAGATATTCGGGAGATTTCCCTCTTCAAATGCCACGTCAACAACCGGTCCTATTACCTGTGCAACTGTTCCTATATTCATACCCATCTCCTTATAAAACATCAGTCATACGTCATAAGTCATAAGTTATAAGTCTTTTGACATACGACTTACGACTTACGACTGATTTTATCCCTTGGCCAGCGCCTCCGTGCCACCTACAATATCCATCAGCTCTGCGGTGATAGATGCCTGTCTCGCTTTATTATATTTCAAAGTCAGGTTGTTGATCAAATCATCACAGTTTTTGGTTGCATTGTCCATAGCGACCATTCTGGCACCATTTTCACCGGCAGATGTTTCTACGAGCGCCCTGTAGATCATGTTGTGAACGTACAGAGGGAGAAGCTTTTCCAGCAAAGCGTCGGCGCCTGGTTCATAAATATAATCAAGCCTACTGCCAGAGGCAATCTCTAAATTCTGATCTAAGGAAAGAGGGGGAAGCATCCTTACCACCGCCGGCCTCTGGATAGCTACATTATAAAACTCGTTGTAAATGAGGTATAATTCATCATACTCCTCCTTTTCAAAGGGAGGTATAATACTTTCCGAGATTTCCACAGCCAAGGTCATGTCGAATCGTCCGAATACATCCACTCGCTCGTTTGTAATATTTGTCCTCTTTCGGAAGTAATCTCTCCCTTTTCTCCCGATAGGAATCAGTATTATTTCTTTACCTTCACGCACCCTTTCTCTTATGAATCGCTCTGTAGCCTTGATCACATTTGCATTAAAACCTCCACAGAGCCCCCTGTCGGACGTCATGCTGATCACTCTGAGCTTTTTCGGTTCCCTTACGGCAAGAAGCGGGTGAGCGTCTGGTTCCACGCGGAGAGCCAGGCTACTTAAGACATCCATGAATTTACTCGCATAGGGTCTAAAATTTACCATTCTCGACTGAGAAGATTTAAATTTTGCCGCAGCCACCATATTCATGGCTCTGGTGATCTGCCTGGTTTTCTGAACTGCGGTAACCTTTCTCTTGATGTCCCTCAATGCAGCCATTTAAGCTTGCTCCCTCAACATACGACTTATGACATACGACTTATGACTGATGTTTTATGACTTACGACTTATGACATACGACTTATGACTGATGTTTTATGACTTATGACTTATGACATACGACTTATGACTGATGTTTTATGACATACGACTTAAAAGACAGAATCGAACTCCGTCAGTACATCTTTCATCTTCTTTTCAATTTCAGGGCTAATAACCTTTTGCTCTTCAATTTCTCGCATGATCTCAGGGTGCTTACTCTCTACAAAGGAAAGAAGCTGAGGCTCATAATCTTTCAATTTTTCAACCTCATATTTATCGAGGTAACCTCTCGTACCGGCAAAGAGGATAACAACCTGCTTTGAAAGAGACATGGGTTGGAATTGAGGCTGTTTCAAGATTTCCACCAGACGGATACCTCTTGCCAGCTGAAACTGAGTTGCCTTATCCAGGTCGCTGCCAAACTGGGCAAAAACGGCCAATTCTCTGTACTGGGCAAGATCAAGTTTCAGTGTTCCTGCTACCTGTTTCATGGCCTTCACTTGAGCGGCACCGCCTACCCTTGAAACCGACAAACCAACATTGATCGCCGGCCTAATACCGGAGAAGAACAGACTTGGTTCGAGGTAGACCTGGCCATCGGTGATCGAAATAACATTGGTGGGAATATAGGCAGAAACGTCACCTGCCTGGGTTTCAATAATGGGAAGCGCCGTCAGAGATCCACCTCCGAGCTCGTCACTCAACCGGGCTGCCCGTTCTAATAACCTCGAATGGTTATAAAAAATATCTCCGGGGTAAGCCTCACGTCCCGGTGGTCTTCTCAGAAGAAGTGATATCTGCCGGTAAGCGACAGCCTGTTTGGAAAGGTCATCATAAATAATCAGAGCATTTTCCCCCTTATCCCGGAAATATTCACCAATGCTGCATCCTGAATATGCCGCAATATACTGCAGGGTCGCCGGATCGCTGGCACAGGCAGCGACAACACAGGTATAAGGCATGGCATCATACTTTCTCAAGTTTTCCACCACCTGGGCTACCGTTGATTTCTTCTGACCGATGGCAACGTAAATACATTTAACACCTGTATCCTTCTGTCTGATGATAGCATCTATACAGATTGCCGTTTTCCCTGTCTGTCTGTCGCCGATGATAAGTTCTCTCTGTCCTCTTCCAATAGGTGTCATGGCATCAATAGCCTTCAGACCGGTGTACATCGGTTCGTTAACCGGTTGGCGCTGAACAACACCGGGGGCAATCATCTCTATTCTTCTGAACTCAGTCGCCTCTATGGGACCTTTCCCGTCGAGTGGCGCGCCAGTTGCATCAATAACACGACCTAGTACAGCTTCTCCTATGGGAACCTGGGCAATCCTGCCCGTCCTTTTTACGATATCTCCCTCTTTGATATGTGTGACCTCTCCCAGGACGGCAACCCCTACATTATCGGTTTCGAGGTTCAGAACCATACCCAGTATCCCACCGGGAAATTCAAGTAATTCCATGGCCATTGCGTTTTCCACACCGTAGACCCTGGCGATGCCATCTCCCACGGACAGTACCGTTCCTGTTTCACTGATGTCCAGTTTCTTTTCGTAATCTTTAATCTGCTTGGAAATTATCTCACTTATTTCCTCTGCCCTGATTCTCTCCATACACTACCCCTCCCCTTCAGGCACCTAAGTGTGAAGTTTGGAGTGAGCTAAAATGCCTAAAGTTACAGAAAAATCAAAAACTTTAGTCACTTCACACTTTAGTCACTTTTCCGCTTTATGCGGGTTATGAAGCTGTCAAGAGATTCCTTATATTGTCTAACTGCGTCTTAACACTTCCGTCGTAAAGCGTATCCCCAACCCTCACCACAATACCGCCTACCAATGACGCATCTTCTCCTACCGTCATTTCCACCTTCTTACCGGTCAGCTCTTCCAAACCCTTCTGAAGGTTCTTCATCAATTCAGCAGATAAGGGAAAGGCCGTTTTAACGTCAACCCTTACCTTTCTGAGGGCATGGTCCATAAATTCCCGGTAACAACTTACTATATCGGAGAAGATGCCCATCCTTTGTTTATCAGTCAGCAGCTTTAAAAAATTGACAGTCATGCTGGAGATACTAATCCTCTGTAACGCTGCTTCTATAACGGCCTTTTTATCAGCCCGATCAAAAATGGGATTCGACAAGAATTCCTTCAGGTTTTTGTTTTCCTCAAGTAGGGAGGCAAAAATTTTAAGTTCATCATAGTACTTCTCAAACTGATTATCTTCCTTAGCTATCTCGAAAAATGCCCGGGCATAACGTTTTGCAATACCGCTTGCGATCAATGTCACCACCTCTTACCTAATGGTTTCTAAGATTGGTTTGTAGAGAATGCCCTCCAATATCTTCTTTGATCTTCGCCCACCGGAAAAGTACTAAAATACTGATGACATTTGAATGTCAAAAAAACGTGCCGTACTAATCATAGCCCTCAATTATTGTCAAGTAATTTTTGGTTAATCTGTATGTATTATGTCGCCCCTCTCAGAGACAAGTTAAAGAGAAAGCGTCGCCATTTCCGAAGGGAGGAGATGCCCCATGAAAAGGGAGAGGTGGCATTCCCGTGTTGGAATAACAGAAGTTTGTTCAGCTTATCTTATGTCGGCGAACTTATAGCCGATCCCTCTGATAGTAAGAACATACTGCGGTTTGTTTTTATCCTTTTCAATTTCCGCTCTCAGCCGGCTGATATGGACATCTACCGTTCGAGGTTCCACAAAGGTCTCATCTCCCCAAACGTAGTCTAAAAGTTGATCCCGGCTGTAAACCCTGCCGGGGTGCCGGGTGAGAAATCTCAGCAGCTTGATTTCCGTAGGGCCAAGCTCAACATTTTTCCCATCAACGGTGACTTCATAGGTATTGTAGTCTATATGGAGCCCCTTAAAGGTAAAGGTTCCCGCTTTGTCAGTTTCCGGTCGTTCTTCGGACCTTCGCAGAACTGCCCGTATCCGGGCAATGAGTTCTCTAACATGGAAGGGTTTGGTGATGTAATCATCGGCCCCCATCTCTAAACCCAGTATCCTGTCCACCTCATCACCCTTTGCCGTCAACATGATAATCGGCAGAGATTCCGTTTCCGGATTTTTTCTCATTAATCTACATATTTCCAACCCGTTGATACCCGGAAGCATCAGATCAAGAATAACCAGCTTAGGTTTCTGGGTTTTAAGCAGTTCTAGGGCCTTCTCCCCGTCATAGGCCTTGATGACGGCAAATCCCTCTTTTTCAAGATTGTAAGAAATCAAATCAACGATGTCTTCCTCATCGTCAACGACCAGTATCTTCACAGACATACTTACCCCCTTTAAGATTCAGGTAAGCGTTCAGCTATCAGCCTTCAGTTTTCAGCAAAAACAAAAAGACAACAGGGGTTACTGATTGCTGACGGCTGAACGCTTACTAAGATAGACGTCTCTCTCCACAGGCTAACTCTTCCAGAGCTTCTCTGTCTAATACCTGGATACGGCGGGACCCGTCCGAGTGAATGAGCCCCGCCCTTATCATTCTGGCTAAGATGCGGGAAAGGGTCTCGGGAATAGTGCCCAGAAGGCTGGCCAGCTGGGATTTAGAGATATCCAATACCAACTCACCATCTTCATCTCCCCGCTCGCCGAGGTAGAGAAGGTATGTGGCAAGCCTTCCAGGCACCTCTTTGAGGGAGAGTTCTTCAACCAGCATGGTGAATCTTCGGAGACGTAGGGATAAGACGGCCAGCATATTCAAGGCAAGAGAGGGGTTCTTTTTGATCAGGTCAACAAATGAGTCTCTAGGGAAGAATAATGTCCTGCTATCTTCTATAGCTTCCGCATAGGCAGGAAAGTGTTGGCCGGCAAAGGCCGGCACCTCACCAAAAGGTTCCCCGGGACCAAAGATGTGGAGAATCTGTTCCTTCCCCTCCGGTGATAGCTTGAAGATCTTGACCCTGCCCGACACAACAACATAAAAGCCGTTGCCTTCCTCTCCCTCAGAAAAGATGATCTGCCCCCGACTGAATTTCTGCTTTATCACTATGGCGGCCAAATTCTCATGTTGGTCCCCGGGAAGACCTTCAAACAACGGGATGGCAGCTATCTGGTCTATAATGTCCATCGCTTAAATTTTCTTCGAGCTTTAAAAGTTCCTGTAGAAATTCTTTTATTTCTTTCTGATTTTTCAAATAATAATCAGATTCAGAGCAAACACCTATAGAAATAGATATACCAATGCCTTTCAATACACGAAAGGCATCCTCATCCGTTGTATCATCGCCTATGTAAATCGGAATTCTCCCGTTACCCATGTTTTCGATTATCCATGATACTGCATCACCCTTATCCCGGGCATTTAGCGGTCTCATTTCAAAAACCTTTTTGCCGGAAGTAATTCTGAAAGTGTTTTCGACATCCTTTGCAATACTCCAGAATTTGTCAAAAAGCTCCCCTAAATACTTAACTTTTACCATTCTAAAATGTATGCTTGTAGTAGAACCTTTGTCCTCAATTATCACCCCCTGTATATGTAACAACGCCTCTTTTAACCGAGCTAAGAGTTCTTTTAATATGCGAGTCTCGACTTTTGAGCCTTGACTTATGATTGCCTTTTTGCCATCCCATATCTCTGCCCCGTGGTTTCCAACATAAACTATGTCTTCAATCCCCACTTTTTCTTTTATGTCCTGAAGGCTCCTGCCACTTACTACAGCAATAGGGATATACTCCTTTAATCTAATTATAAGAGAACGTATATCGTCAGGAATAAACGCCTTATCCGGTAACTCAACAATAGGAGTCAGCGTTCCATCGTAGTCAAGGAATAGAAAGATGTTAGGTGATATTTTTCCCTCTAATTCACTGATGTGGTCGAAGAGATAAAATATTTTTTTATTTTTTGTATTTGAGATTGTTACTATTTCACGAAGAATATCATAAACCCATTTATAAATATCGTTTCCCTTAACCTGTCTCCTTAAGGTTGTCATTCTACTTGCCTTTTCTCTCTGTGACATTATCAATGACCCTTTTATACTGTCAGAGAATTCTTCAATATCGTAAGGATTTACAAGAATTGCCCCATCCAGTTCGTCTGCCGCTCCTGCAAGTTCGCTTAGAATCAGCCCACCCTTCTCGTCAACCTGTGATGCTATATATTCCTTTGCCACAAGATTCATTCCATCATAAACAGAGCTTATTATGGCGACATCAGCCATTCTGTAATAGGCAACAAGGTCTTTATGTTCAACCTTTGTATCAATGTAAATTATCGGCCTCCAGCATCCCACTGAATATTTTTCATTAACTTTTGCGATAAGTTCCTCAACAGTCTTTTTATAACTAAGATATGGTTCCTTTATCCTTGTTGGGACGGCAATCTGAATAAATGTGAATTTTCTCCTGAATCTTTCAGATTTTTCAAAAAACAGGTTAATGGCCTGGAGTCTCTTGATTAGAGCCTTTGTATATTCAAGCCTGTCAACGCCGATACCGATATAGCCCTGCATGAGTTCATATTTCTTTTTTATATTCTTCATCATCTTTATTGTCCGCTGAGAAGACGCCATCGAATCGAATTTATCGTAATCTATACTTATGGGAAATGTCTCTAATCTTGTAGTACGTCCCTTATAGGTAACTGTTGAATTTTGATAATCCACATCCGCATGGAGACATTCTCTCACACAGTCTAAAAAGTTTTTCACAAAGAGGGGAATTTGAAAACCTATAAGGTCATTCCCTAACAATCCTTCAAGTATTTCCTTTGATTGAGGGCAAACCCTGAAGACACCCCAGTCAGGCCAGGGAATATGCCAGAAATGTGCTACTGTCAATTTTGTCTCTTTTTCCCTGAGCATCTCTGGCACAAGACAGAGGTGGTAATCATGAATCCATATTATTGAATCTTCTTCAGCCTCTTCAAGAACAGCATTGGCAAAAGATTGGTTCACCTTTTTATAGTCCCGCCAGAACTTCTTTCTGAAATATACCCTGTCAAGGGTTATATGGCAAAGAGGCCATAGGACCTGGTTGGAATACCCATCATAATAGTTATCTACTTCGCCCGGACTGAGCCATACCCTTTTTAGGGTATAGTAAGGATTTTCTGGAGGTACCATTACGGAATTTCTATCATCAACAACATCTCTATCTCCGCTTCCACTTCCCCATGCTACCCATATTCCACCAGTCGCCTTCAAAACATCATCTATTGCTGATACAAGGCCACCTGCTGGCCTCTCTATCTTAATGCTCAGTTCTGTTTTTTTATGTATGTAAGGTTCCCTATTAGACACTACTATCAGCGCCCCTTTAGAGAAACGTTCTTCTATAAAAGCCTTTAACCTCTCAGAATTCATAACTCAAGAATGCTCTTTCCTTTATTCTCAATTGAATACCACACTGATAGATAATCCCTTATCTGTCTTGTAATAAGAAAATTCTTTCTTACATATTCTCTGGCATGTTCACCCATTCTCTTTAACATCTCAGGATTATTAAGGAATTGCCTTATTCTGAATGCAGCGCCTTCTACTGAATGAATAAGAAAGCCTGTAACACCATGTACTATCTGTAGCGGAATACCTCCCACAGCGCCACCCATGACAGGTTTTCCTTTCCACATTGCCTCGGACACTGTAAGACCAAACCCTTCCTTCAAAGACTTTTGTAAAACTACAGTTGCTATCCTCTGTAAGGCATTTATATCCCTATCACTGAAGGGAGGTAATAAAAGGATATATATATCAGTATCATTGGCTGCATATTCTCTGACTTCATTTAAGACTGTTTCTCCTTCTGGATCATCTATTGCGGGGCTCCCTGCGAGGATGAGGATACAATCATTATATTTCTTAACAATCCTATAAGCTTTAATCACACCGATGGGGTCTTTAAATCTGTCAAATCGAGAAACCTGAAGTATCACTGGTCTGTCTGTCGGTATCTGGAACTTATTCAATGTTTCATCTATTTCTTCACCTGTTAACTCCCTGTTTTTCTCACTGATAGGGTCTATGGATGGCGGAATAATGAATTCATCCATAGCCATTGCCCTTGCAAATTTTGCCACAGAGAAAATAGCAGCGTCATACTTTTCGCAATACTTAGAAAGATAGTCGCTAACCTCTTGCTGAGGATTTGATACGTCTATATGACATCGCCATATCCATCGCCCACCTTTCCTGAATTCAATGAGAGGCGCCGGTTGGGGGTCGTGTATTAAGACTGCATCTGCCTCAAGATTAAGTCTTTCAATATTTCTCCTGTTGACCTCATAGTGATACTGCCACATATCATCGGTAATTTTTTCAAGCCTACCTTGAAGGGCATTATGTATCTTCTTTGTTATGTCAAAGAATCTTGAATCTCCTTCTATAACTTCCCATCTCGCATTAATGCCAAGTTCGACGATTATAGGTATCATCCTCTGCAGTATCTCGGCCACCCCACCACCTGCACGGGTAGAATTGATATGTAGGAAAGACCTATTATACAGTTTTGCACCCAGCATCTGCAAAAGTAATAAATCACCTTTGGGCGATATGCCTGAATACTGATTAAACACTGGTCTATATAACCTCCATATCTTTCCTCACCTCTTCTTCAACCGCCTCAACTATATGTTCCCTTATCCCTTCTATGTTGTGCATAAATGGGTCTATGGCCTTTATCCTCTCAGTAAGTTCCTTTTTACCGGCATCCTCAATCCATCTTGAAAAGTCATCTATTCCACCTCCCAGACGTATCCTTGCCTCATAGAAATGATAGTATATAGAGCCCGAATCAACATATTTTATAGCCATAAGAAACTCTGCAAGGTTCTTGGCTCTTATTCCGACAGGAAATATGAGTATTGCTGTCTCATTGAAGAAAAATTCATTGCTCGGCATTGCCTCCCTCGGCGCCGGAAATCTTTTTAGATAGTCATCTATTACACCCAATAGTTCTTTTCTCAAATCACTAATATCTTTAAAGTCATATGGGTCTATATTTGAAAGTTGCTCCGCCAATGCCCTTTCCTCAAGGCTCTCTCCTGCCCAATGTGCAAAGTCACTGGTGTATTCAAGAATGTGTCCTTTTAAAAAATACTGGTAGGTATGATGAAATATGCACTCATCACTTACTGTGGCTATTGCATCTCTTAGTTCTCGGAGATTTTTGGCCTTTTTACCTGTGGATTTTAAAATGCTTATGCATTGTTTAAATTCAAAAGGCTCGCTTATTTCTTCCATTCCTTTTCCTCTCTTAGATAGACAAACCTCCGCGTAAGGGATACTACCCAATTTTCGTGAAAAGATATTAAAATGGGTGATAAAGCAATTAACGGAGGATTTTAGCGATTTTATGTTACTGTGATAAGGAAATACTTTTTTTTACCTTTCCTTAGACGGATTTCACCCTGATCGTTTATGTGATTCAGGCCGATTCTCTCATCGAAAGACGTGATCTGCCGTTCGTTGACATATCCGCCTCCTTGAGCGATTACCCTTCTGGCCTCTCCGCTGGTGCCGCACAGACCAGCGTCATGAAAGAGTTTAAAGGCAGGAATGCCCGCTTCCAGGTCTTTTCTGGTTTTCGTAATCGAAGGTATTGCCGAAATATCTCCGGCAACATCGCCCCGCGGGATCTTGCTTGACGGAAACAGCACGTGATCAACTGGCCTTGTCTTGAAGGCCTCTGACGATGCTTTCCAGGCAGCTACTGCCGCTCCTTCTCCGTGGGTAATTTTCGTTGCCTCAAAGGCCAGCACTGCTTTTGCCATATTTAACTGAGAATTGGCCAGCCCTTTTGTCTGCCTGATCTCTTCCATCGGTAAAAAGGTGAAAAGAGCCAGAAATCTTTCCACATCGGCATCATCGGTATTGATCCAGTATTGGTAATATTCGTAAGGTGATGTCAGCTCCGGATCAAGCCATACAGCCCCCGTTTCTGTTTTGCCCATCTTATGTCCCGGGGAAGTTATGATCAAGGGAAACGTTATACAATGCACTGTTTTCCCCTCAACCCTCCTGATCAGCTCGGCCCCCGCCAGCATATTCCCCCACTGATCGTTTCCCCCCATCTGGAGAACACAATCGTAATGCTGGAAGAGATATAAAAAATCATACGCCTGCAGAAGCATATAACTAAATTCTATAAAGTTAAGTCCTTTTTCAAGGCGCGTCCTGTAACTCTCTGCGGCCAGCATCCTGTTCACACTGAAATGTCGTCCAATATCCCTTAAAAAATCAATATATTTGAGGTCTGTCAGCCAATCTGCATTATTTAACAAAATGCCCTTACCTTCATTAAAATCAATGTATCTGGAGAGCTGTTTCTGCAAACATTGTGTATTATGGGCGATTTGGTCGGGTTTGAGAATCTGACGCATCTCGGATTTGCCACTCGGGTCACCGATGAGACCTGTTCCTCCGCCGACCAGGACAATTGGTCTGTGTCCCTGCCTCTGCATGTGGGCCAGGGCCATGATGGGAACAAGGCTTCCTAGATGCAGGCTTGCCGCAGTTGGATCGAAGCCCGCATAGCAGGTAATACGATTATTATGAAGGAGATCCTGAATCAGCGCTTCATCCGTAATCTGCTCAATAAATCCCCTTTCAAGAAAGACATCGTATACACTCTTCAAATCAAAAACTCCTGTCTTCCCTTAAGTCCTTTATCTTTACACTCAACCTTTCAATTCCCACACTCTTACCGTTATTCCCATCAACGTCTACCACGACCCCCTGAAGCCACACGTCATCCTTGGCCACATTAAACTTGTTGGGAATCTGGGTTAAAAATCTCTGGAGGACATCATCTTTCTTCAACCCGATGATAGAATCGAAAGGACCGGTCATACCTACATCGGTTATATAGGCGGTACCGCCTGGCAGGATCTTTTCATCGGCGGTCTGCACATGGGTATGGGTACCCAAGACAGCGCTGACCCTGCCATCAAGAAACCAGCCGAGGGCCTTTTTCTCTGAAGTAGCCTCTCCATGGATGTCAACAATAATAATTTTTGCCTTCTTCCTAAGCTTCCCGATCTCTCTTTCCGCCGTTCTAAAGGGACAATCGAGGGGTTGCATAAAAATTCTCCCTGCCAGATTAAGGACACCCACATGGCCTCCAGAGGAGTCGGGCATAACCACACTTCCACGGCCCGGTGAACCCTCAGGATAGTTGGCAGGTCTGAGAAGTGTTTCATAGTCTTCAACGAATCCTGTAATTTCTTTTTTATCCCATATATGGTTTCCTGAGGTCAACACATCAATGCGGCTCTGGTAAAGTTCCTCGATAATATCTCGGGTCACGCCGAACCCCCCGGCCGCATTCTCGCAATTTGCAATCACAAAACCTATTTGATACTGGGAAATGATTTGAGGAAGAACTTCCTGAACAGCTTTCCTGCCCGGCTTGCCAACAATGTCACCAATGAATAATATTTTCACATTACATTCCTATCTGGCAAAATCTGAGACCCTTGTCTCCCTGATGACAGTTACCTTGATCTGACCGGGGTACGTTAATTCTGCCTCAATTTTTTTGATAATATCCCTGCAGAGCATGACGGCGTCATTATCTGATATTTTTTCATTTTCCACAAGGATGCGGATCTCTCTCCCGGCCTGGATTGCATAACATTTATCAACGCCCCGGAAAGAATTGGCAATACTCTCCAGTTCCTCCAGACGCTTGACGTAGGTTTCCAGCGTCTCCCGGCGAGCACCGGGCCTCGACGCTGAAAGGGTATCAGCCGCCTGAACAAGGACTCCTAACAGAGTGTTTGTTCGGCCATCATCATGATGGGTGGCAATGGCCTGAACAATATTTGACGATTCACCAAATCGCCTGGCATAATCGGCCCCGATAGCCGCATGCGTTCCTTCGACCTTATGATCAACTCCCTTTCCGATATCATGAAGCAACCCTGCCCTTTTTGCCTCCTTGACATTCATCTTCAACTCCGCGGCCATCATCCCTGTAAGGTATGCCACATCTATAGAATGCTGGAGGACATTCTGGGAAAAGCTGGTGCGAAATTTGAGACTTCCGAGGAGATTGATGATCTCCGGATGAAGATCATGAACTCCTACATCAAATGATGCCCGTTCACCTGTTTCCCGAATAATAGTATTAACCTCCATCTGCACCTTCTTGACAATATCTTCGATCCTTCCCGGGTGAATTCTACCATCTGTGATCAGCCTTTCCAGCGATATTCTTGCCACTTCACGCCTTATAGGATCAAAACTTGACAGGACAACCGCTTCAGGAGTATCATCAACAATCAGGTCAATACCAGTGACAGCCTCTATGGCCCTTATATTTCTTCCCTCTCTGCCGATAATCCTTCCCTTCATCTCATCGCTCGGCAAGTTGACCACCGATACAGTATTCTCAGCGACAAATTCGCCGGCATACCGTTGAATAGCATAGGCAATGATCTCCCGAGACTTCCTGTCAGCCTCCCTTTTTGTTTCTTCTTCAATTTTTCTTATAGTGATAGCCACATCACGTTTTGCTGCAGCCTCCATGGACTGGGCAAGATAGTTCTTTGCCTCTTCGGAGGAAATTCCCGCAATCTTTTCCAGCCTTTCTCTCTGCTCTTCAATCATGCGATTTAACCTGTCGTATTTTTCACCGAGGAGGGATTCCTTTTGTATCAGGTTTTTTTCCCTGTTCTCTATATTCGCCTCCTTCTGTGACAGTGTATCTATCCTTTTATCAAGGTTTTCCTCTTTAGAGCGAAACCTCCTTTCTAAGTTGTCAAGTTCAAGCTTTCTGCCCTCCGTATCTTTTTCAAATTCAGTTTTTAATTTGAGGAGATTTTCTTTAACCTGAAGGACAGCCTCCTTCTTGATGGTTTCCGCTTCCTTTTTTGCCTCACCAATAATTCTTTCCGCAAGTTTCTCTGAAGATTCCAGTCTTTTCCTGGAAAGTCTCTGTCTCAGTATATATCCTAACACTAGACCAATGGCAATTGAACCTAATATCGTCAATATGATCATGCTGCTGTATAGCAAAGTCTTTTCACCTCCTTCAGCTCCTGTTTTGTCGTTTGAGGGCAGAGCACTAACAAACGACGAAAGGAAAAACCAAACTATCAATTAAATGATATTTTTTGCGTTAAGGGGGACAAAAATAGGGAAAGGAACAAGAAGGAAAAATGGGTTACAGGAATCAATCACGGAGAAAAAATAAAAACCCCCCACTGATGCCGTGTTAACCACCTTTTTGAACCTCTCAACAAGGTGGGTACCCTGTTGTTGCTTCAGGCTTTCCACCTCCCCCTCTCAGGAGATATAGGCAGACATGCACACAGCGAACAAGGAAAGGTTTCCCGTTTCAAGGTGTTGGCTCAAAAAATGAACGTTAAGCACGCACATCGCAGGGGATTAATTTATTTCATCTATAAGATTGATTAACTCTTCAGATCTGCTTTCCAGTTGACTGTAAATACCTCTATTTACTTCCTCAAATTTGAAGTGCTCATCGGCAATGTTTAAAGCCACCATGATGGCAACATTCAAGGTGTTGATATTGCTTGATGCTTTTCCTATTTCCTCCACCTTGTTATTAACATACCGTACAACATTTGCCACATGTTCATCCCCCGAATCACTTACAACTGAAAGCTCCTGCCCCAGTATTTTGATATTAAAGCGCTTTTTCAAATACGCTACCTCAAAATTTATTACAACACATCTATATCCTGAAGCAAATCAAGAAGTGAGTCCACCTTTGTGCGTACAGCGTCCCTTTCCTCGTTTAATTTTCCTATCTTAATGCTTGTCTCCCCCAACTCCAGCTCTTTATTTCTTAGAAGTTCCTCTAACTCCTGATCCCTTTTTTTTAGTAGCGAATGTTCGTGGATAAGGTTTTTTATCTTTTCTTCCAGTTCTTCAAATTTCCCGAATTCCACAATTCACCACTTTCCTCGTCCACGGTTACTTCTATCGCCATGACTTTAATACTTAATATGTTGTTTATAAATATCAGCTCAACTTGTAAAAGTCAAGACCTTTTTAACCTTTTCTCTAAGAGGCCCAAAAACGGTGAAGTTCATTTAATATCAGTTCCTCTTTAGGGAGTGAATTTGCCATCTGTCTGAACTGAGAACCGCCCCTCAAACCCTTTGTATACCACAGGAGGTGTTTACGGAAACTTCTGATCCCGAAACTCTCCCCGGCGTAAACGATTTCCATGTTCAGGTGGCGTTTAATGACCGTTTTTCTCTCAGACAGAGAAGGGGAGGGGAAAACATGTTGACCTCCAAGGCTAAGCGCGATATCTCTGAAAATCCAGGGATTTCCCAGTACACCCCTTCCTACCATCACACCATCACATCCAGTCATATTTATCATTCTGAGTGCATCTTCAGCGCTTCTTATATCTCCATTTCCTATCACAGGGATATGCAAATTCTTCTTTACCGTTTCAATAATATTCCAGTCTGCCGAGCCGCTAAATCCTTGTTCCGCTGACCGGGGATGGAGAATTACCGCATTGGCCCCACAATCCTCGGCGATACGAGCGATCTCGAGAGCCTTCCTATCATGATGATGCCACCCTGAACGGATTTTAACTGTCAAAGGCAGAAGGGTAGCCTTCCTGACTGTCCGTAGGATAAGGGCCACCTGTGCAGGATCCTTCATCAGGGCAGACCCCGCACCTGTTTGGACAACCTTTCTGGCAGGACAACCCATATTAATGTTTAGAAGATCAGCACCTCGGTCTGTAACGATCTGTGCTGCTTCGGCAAGGACATCTGGATCAGATCCGAATATCTGCATACCGAGAGGCCTATCGTCTGGTGAGCTGTCAAGATACCGGTAACTTTTCCCCGTATTCCTAACCAGACCAGCAGCACTGATCATCTCGGTAAAAGCGAGGGCGCACCCGAATTCTCTCACAAGGGTTCTAAACGGCAAGTTCGTAATACCTGCCATGGGAGCCAGAAATACGTTACTTTTTAATGATAATTTACCTATTTTCACCTGACTGAAAATCCTATATTGACTGTCTAAAGGTCTTTGATATCTCTCGTGAACTTTAACTTACCCTCTTTGAGCATAGACACCTTGTTACCTTCTATCCATGATTGGAGATATTCATTCTTCTTGATTTCTAAGAGGATATTTTTCAGGCGTTCCTTTTTTGCTTCAAAGTCATAGTTGTCAATCCCCCCTCTTTCCTTGAATTGGATGATCACAAAGTTTCCATCAATATTAAACACCTTGTCTGGATAGGGTTTCTTCTCAGAGATTTGAAAGAGGGCTTCGTTCAGTTCCTGCGAAAAGCCAAGCTCAGGTACCTCAGAGCCAGGCAAAAAGAATCCTGTTTCAGTTACCTTCAGTCCCTTTTGCTGGGATATATTTTTAAGATCTTCTCCTTTTTTCAGGCGGTTGAGGATGGCTTCAGAGGCCTGTTTACACAAACGTCTAGATTCTTCCTCAATATAATGTCTTTCAACCTCCCTTTCGATTTCATTCAAAGATGGTATGTAAGAAGGTTTTCTGGCCGTGAGCTTGAGGATGTAGTATCCTCTATCGTCTGACAGAACCTTACTGATCTCATTCCTTTGCAGGTTAAAGGCGGTTCTGGCAAATGCGGGAAGCTGGCTGAATTCCGGTGGGGGATTGTTCAAGGAGAAAAATCTGGTGGTGTTAATCTTCAGTTTTTTCCGGGTTGCGTATGCGTCAAAATTTTCCTCCTGATAAATGGTATCATGAGCCTTTTTTGCCTCTTCTACAGCGATAAGCATTCCCTTTATCTTTTTTAATTCAGCGACAATCTTATCTTTAACCTCCGATAGGGGTGCAGCCTTGTCCCCTGTTTTTAAAAACTCATCCTTGTGATGCTCGTAGTAATCTATCACATCAGTATCGGCTACCTCCATAGAAGGGGCGAAACCCTGGCCTGAAAATGAAATATATTTAATCTGAATCTGTTCCGGTTTGCGGAAATCATTACCGTGCACCTTCAGGTATGCTTCTAAATCTTTCCGTGAAGGTGTGACTTTTCCTCTAAAATCTTTTGTGGAGAGCTGAAGTAAGTTTATGTTAGTTTTCTCATTTTGAAATCTATACAGATCATACACCTCTTGATCTGAGACCTTGACGGCATCCAGAATGAGATTTTCCACCTTTGCTATGGTTAATACCTTTTTCTGTCCGTCCTCGAACTTTTCGGGGGTCATCTTATTAGAACGCAGCATTTGCCGATAGATTCGGTCGTCAAAAGCGCCGTTTCTCTGGAAAGCAGGAAGAGAGAGGATGGAGGCTTTGACCTCTTCAGCGGTAACCTCCAGTTTGAGTTCGTTGGCCTGATGAAGGATGATGGCCTGATAAATCAGGTTGTCGAGGGCCTGCTGTTTAAGGTTCAATTCCTTCAGGAGATCATCCGTCAGTCTGTCACCATAGCGCTGGCGATAGAAGTCAATCAAATTTTCATATTCTCTCTGGAAATCTACAATGGCTATGGCCTTGCCATCAATGGTGGCAATGGTTTCAGCTTTTTGTCGTCCGCCTGTCGTACCGAAATAAAAGATGAAGACGATAACGATAACCCCCAGTATAATCTTCATGAGCCAGTTCCTGGCGTGCTTTCTCATCAATTCAAGCATGGTAATGCCCCTCCCCTCATGTATGAATGATCTGGTAATAGTTATTATAGTAACCTGTGAAATGCAATAATTTTTGTAACTATTCAGCAGTTCCAACTCCTGCCCCCCCTGAAAATTTTTTAGAAAAATACATTGATTAGGGGAATGAAATACGATATAAAAAAATCGTCTATGATCAATAGTTAGAAATAATTTCTAGTTACTGATCACTAAGCTAATATCCCATAAAACGGAGGAGGAAAGACATTGCTATTCGATTTTATTTTGGGGAAATTTTCCAATGACCTGGCCATAGACTTAGGAACGGCCAATACACTGGTTTACGTGAAAGGTAAAGGTATTGTGCTGTGTGAGCCTTCGGTGGTCGCTGTTCACAGAGATTCAAAGGGTGTGAAAAAGGTCCTCGCTGTCGGTGCGGAAGCCAAAAAAATGCTGGGACGGACCCCCGGTAATATCGTTGCCATCAGACCAATGAGGGATGGTGTGATTGCTGATTTCGATATTACAGAAGCAATGCTGAGGCATTTCATCCTCCGTGTCCACAATCGCAGGGCCCTGGTTCGTCCGAGGATCATTGTGTCGGTGCCGTCCTGCATTACCCAAGTCGAGAGGCGAGCCGTCAGGGAGACCGTGGAATCCGCTGGTGCCAGGGAGATTTATCTCATTGAAGAACCAATGGCAGCGGCCATTGGGGCCGGCTTACCGATAACGGAGCCGATAAGTTCCATGATTGTGGATATTGGTGGAGGAACAACGGAGGTTGCTGTGATATCCCTGGGGGGTATTGTTTATTCAAAGTCTGTCCGGATTGCCGGTGATAAGATAGATGAGGAAATCGTGCAGTATATGAAAAGAAAGTACAGTCTCCTCATCGGGGAGCAGTCAGCGGAGATTATAAAGACGACGATCGGGTGTGCCTATCCGGAGAAGGAATTGCGAACGACTAATGTCAAGGGAAGGGATCTGATATCAGGTATTCCCAAAATTGTTGAGATTAATTCGGAAGAAATACGAGAGGCAATTATGGAATCGGTCCGCATTATTGTAGATACCATAAAGGATGCCCTGGAGAATGCCCCTCCGGAATTAGCGGGTGACATTGTTGACAGAGGTATTGTTTTAGCTGGTGGAGGGGCCCTCTTGAGAAATATAGATGTTCTTATTAGAGAAGAAATGGGTCTCCCCATTGTTGTAACGGATGATCCCCTTTCGACGGTAGCCATAGGTGCCGGCATGGCCCTCGATCACCTGGATATACTGAAAGAAATTGCCATTCAGGCGTGAAAAGTAGAGGCTTGTGTAGGTTATAGTACAGGCTATAGCAATAGATATCTGTTGCTTACTCACTGCTATACAACGGCACTCGAAAAAATTATGGCGTGCCTCCGGCCCGTTTTCCGCAGTGGTAAGGGGGTGTTTTTTCTTGTTTATCCGTATGGGCAAAAATGCTATTCCTAAAAAATATCAGTTAATTATAATAATATTTACTCTCATTATAGTCCTTCTTTCCCTGATCTCCCACAGTGTGAAGCGTTCGTCTGAGACCGGTATTTTTGAAAAATTGGTGTTAGAAATGGCGGCACCTTTGCTGGACGTGATAAACACACCTTTTAAAGAACTGACAAACGTATGGAAACGATATATCTTTCTGGTGGGACTGGAGAAAGAAAACAGACGTCTCAAAGAAAAAAATTCCCTGTTGACAAAACAATTGATTCAGTATCAGGAAGGGTATCTGGAGGGAATACGGTTACAAAAACTTCTGGGACTCAAAGAAAATCTTAATTACCC
The DNA here is from genome assembly GCA_030018935.1 of Syntrophales bacterium. Taxonomy (NCBI): domain Bacteria; kingdom Pseudomonadati; phylum Thermodesulfobacteriota; class Syntrophia; order Syntrophales; species Syntrophales bacterium. The sequence continues at coordinate 28,386 of JASEGZ010000007.1, read as the reverse complement.
TACCGTTGCTGCCAGAGTTATAAACAGGAACAGGTTGTCGGTATTTCAGACGGTATTAATCAATGAGGGGAGCGTTCATAATTTAAGGGTCGGGCTACCGGTTGTGAGTGATCAGGGAGTTGTAGGTAGGATCATCGAGGCATCATGGCATGTATCGAAAATTCTCCTTCTCACCGATGAAAGTAGCAAAATTGACGCCTTGGTTCAGCGAACAAGGGCCCCGGGTATCCTACAGGGTTCGGGTTTTATATCTCACCTGAAATATGTTCTTAAGACTGATGATGTCAGGGTGGGAGATGCCGTTATCTCCTCAGGTGTGGGAGGTGTCTTCCCTAAGGGATTGCTGCTCGGTTTTGTTACGAGGGTGGATAAGAAAGATGTCGCCTTATTTCAGAAGATTGAGGTAACTCCGTCCGTTGATGTTGCCAGGACCGAGGAGGTTCTCGTAATTTTACTGGATAATAAGGGTGATAAAAAGTGATTTATCTCATTTTCCTGCCATTGTTCTTATTGTTATTAGTTGTATTTCAGGCAACTGTCACGGATACTCTGTTTTTCGGTGAGGTTGGCGTGGAAATATCCCTTTTACTGGTAGTTTATGCCGGATTTTACCTGAAGGTAATAAAAGGGTTCATTTTGAGCTTTATCCTCGGTTTTTTTCTTGACTGTATCATGGGTTCGCAATCCGGCCTTTTCACCTTCCTGTATACCTTGTTATTTTTTATTTCCACGCTCGTTTCTTTGAAGTTCTATCCAGAAAGGGCATCGTTCATCATGATTTTTACCTTCCTATGTGCACTCTTAGAGCAAATGTTAATCATTTTATTTAACAGGCTGATGTATGGGATTGATTTGTTTCACCATGTATTAAGGGTTTTTCTACCCCAGGCACTGTTAGTCAGTATACTCAGCCCAGCTTTTTTTAATATGTTCTCCCGGCTTGAGGTGTTGTTAAATGGAAAAGATGCAAAAGCTATTAAAAGGACATGAACCTCATGAATTCCGGCAAAGATTCAAGATATTGTTTGTCATTGTGACTGTTGCCCTGTCCATTTTGATCTTCAGAATATGGTATCTACAGATCATCGGGGGAGATGATTTAAGGCAGAGATCAGAAAATAACAGCATTCGACTTCATAAAATCGAACCATTAAGGGGTTTGATTATGGATAACAACGGGCAGGTTCTGGTAGACAGTCGTCCCTCTTTTGATATTTTGTTTGTGCCCAATCGTACCACAGATATCCACGATGTGATAAGAAAACTGAATTATCTGTATGCGGAAAAAGCCACGATGTTTTCGACCGAGTTGCTCCCGGCGGGAAAGGTTAAGCCCTTTGTACCGATCAAACTGGAAAAAAATATCAACAGAGAGAAACTGGCCATCGTTGAGACGCATGCCATGGATTTGCCAGGTGTAGTTGTTGAAGTGGATCCCATCAGGCAATACCTTCCCGGAGAGATGATGACTCATGTTCTCGGTTATACGGGTGAGACCTGTCAAGAGGAACTGGAAAAAGACACCTCAGGTGAATATAGCATCGGTGATACGGTGGGCAAATACGGCATAGAAAGGTATTTTGATCGGTATCTCAGAGGTAAAATGGGTGCAAAACAGGTGGAAGTCAATGTCTTTGGTCAAGAAGTTAAAGTCCTCGGAAAGGTTGAGCCTGTTTCCGGTTACAGTATAGTGCTGACCATTGATTCATTTCTGCAAAAAATTGCCTGGGATGCCATGAAAGACAGAGCAGGTTCAGTGGTTGTCATGGACCCACGTGATGGTTCCGTACTGGCTATGGTAAGTGCACCATCCTTTGATCCGAATCTCTTCAGCGGAGGGATTTCTTTTGCAGATTGGGAAGAGTTATCGTCTGATCTCCGGCACCCTATGGAAAACAGGGCAATTTCGGGTCAGTATCCTCCCGGTTCTACTTATAAGTTGATTGTCGCCGCCGCCGCTCTTGAGGAAGGATTGATCACCCCGGAGACAAAATTTTTCTGTCCCGGATCATTCGATCTGGGTAACAGGACTTACCGGTGTTGGCAAAAAAAAGGCCATGGCTGGGTTGACCTGCACCGTGCTATTGTAGAATCCTGCGACGTCTATTTTTATAATTTGGGAAAGTTGATCGGTGTTGATAAATTAGCCCGGTATGCCCGTGGCTTTGGTTTTGGTGCGGTTACGGGGATCGATCTCTCTCGAGAGAAGAGCGGTTTAATCCCCACAAAAGAATGGAAACTTGCCAAGTTTGGCGAACCATGGCAGATGGGTGAAACTATTTCCCTTTCCATCGGTCAGGGATTTAACTCTGTCACTACGATCCAACTCTTAAATGCTTACTGCGCCGTGGCAAATGGTGGAACACTCTGGCGTCCCAGGATCATAAAACGGATAGAAACAGGAGATGGTCGGCCTTTCAAGACATTCAATCCTGAGAAAAAATCCTCCCTTCCCATCAGTCGAAAAAACATTGATCTCCTGAATTATGCACTATGGGGTGTGGTTAATGAAAGGGGTGGGACTGGATATGCCGCAAGAAGAACGGAAGCGGATGTTTGTGGAAAGACCGGTACCGCTCAGGTTATCGGTATGCCGGAGGATAGAAAAGCACGTAGAGAAAAGATCATTCCCTTGAGATTCAGAGATCACGCCCTCTTCGTTTGTTTTGCACCGTATAAAAATTCGGAAATAGCGGTGGCGGTTATTGTAGAGCATGCCGGTCACGGAGGAACCGTTGCTGCCCCGATTGCCAGAAAGATTATAGATGCATACTTTAAACGTAAATACCCAGTAACTACAGTCGTAAGTCCCAAGTCGTAAGTCATAAACACAAAATTCAAAACAATGAAATTTGATCGCCGATTGTTTTTCCATTTTGATTGGACACTTCTCATTCTGGTCCTGCTCATTAGCTTTATCGGCCTTTTAAACATTTACAGTACCGGTTACAGTATAGCCGATTTCAAGCAGTCACCCCTTTATATCAAGCAGGTTCAATGGATTCTTATAGGTCTTGCATGTATGGGAGTAGCCCTCTGTATTGACTATCGCCTTATCAGTGGCTACGCCTATATTATTTATACGTTTTCCCTCCTTCTTCTCGTAGGTGTATTTTTGTACGGAAATGCAGCCCATGGTTCTCAGAGGTGGATTGTCATAGGAGGATTTTCCTTTCAACCTTCAGAATTAGTAAAATTAACGATGATACTGGCGCTGGCAAGATACTTTGATGACCACAAGACAGATAAAAGCTACAGCTTGAGAGAACTCTTCGTTCCTTTTCTGATCGTAGTGATTCCGTTTTTATTCATCTTGAAACAGCCTGATCTTGGTACGGCATTGATCCTGGTCATCCTTTTCTTATCAATTGTCTTATTTGTTGGTATAGATTGGAAGTCCCTTGTTTTCGCTGTCACTGGCTGTGTTGTGCTGATTCCCGTGGGCTGGCATTTTCTGAAGGATTATCAGAAGGAGCGGATTGTTACCTTTTTCAGTCCGGAGAGAGACCCCCTCGGTGCCGGGTATCACATCATTCAATCAATAATCGCTGTCGGTTCGGGAGGTATCCTGGGAAAGGGGTTCTTAAAGGGGACGCAGACTCAACTGAAATTTCTGCCGGTACAGCAGACGGATTTTGTTTTTTCCGTTTTTGCAGAGGAGTGGGGCTTTCTTGGAGGACTAATTTTGCTAATTGTGTTTTTAATATTGATATTGTGGTGTTTGAAGATCGGTCTCCATTCAAGGGATCTGGTGGGTACCCTGATATCCTTCGGCATTACAATGCTTATCTTCTGGGAGGTATTTATCAATATCGGGATGGTTCTGGGTATACTTCCCGTTGTGGGTATTCCCCTGCCTTTTTTGAGTTATGGAGGCTCTTCCATGGTTGTGCTGCTGACAGGCATTGGACTGCTGATGAGTATCAGTATGAGGAGATTTATTCTCCGGCCCTAGACTTTTTTAAGGCTGCCGCGTCGTCACGATAAACCTGAAAAAATAGCCCCGAAAGGGTATCGGGAAAGTATGCACGGAGTCAAAATAATCTCTTTAAACGGGCTTTTAGACACCAATAGACATAAAGAATTATGGGCAAAAGTTCAAGAAGGTTTGAGAACACTGCAAGGGTTAATTTCCTATATAGAAAAGTCTGGCGTCTAAAGTCTGAAGTCCAGTGTCTGAATTGCAGTAGGAGACCTCTGTAAGATATAAACATGGATGTCCCTTATCAATGAAAGGGTAAGGGGAGTAGGGATGAGGATGACAAAGTGGACAGTGTTTTATCAGATGGTAACATCTCGTGACAAAATTAATGCTGGATTTCTCCTGTTTTTCTTGATCTTTTCGCTCTTCCTTTTGTTCCCCTCCCCAGTTCATGCCCGGGTGTACATTGATGAAGTGGGGAGAAAAGTAAATATCACCCCCTATCCGAAAAGAATCATATCCCTTGCCCCCAGTATAACGGAAACGCTCTTCGCCCTCGGTCTGGATAAGGAGATTGTGGGGGTAACCATGTTCTGTAATTACCCTCCCGCTGTCAGGTCGAAACCAAAGGTTGGTGGTTTTATCAACATCTCTCTCGAGAGGGTTGTTTCTCTCAGTCCCAATCTGATTATAGGTACCTCCGACGGGAATAGAAGGGAGACCGTTGAACAGTTCGAGAGAATCGGTCTTCCCGTTTACATAGTCAATCCGGTTAGTCTCGAAGATATATTAAAGATGGTGTTAGATATCGGCAGAATTACGGGGAAAGAAGATACGGCAAAAAAACTGATTTTCAACCTGCGAAGAAGGGTTGAGTCTGTTGTTTTGAAAACCAGGCAGATGAAGAAACCACGGGTATTTCTCCTCCTGGGTACCGATCCGATGATTACCGTAGGTAGGGATACCCTTCATGATAAGCTGATAACACTGGCTGGGGGAGTAAATGTCGCCGGAGGAGATACAATAAAGTATCCCCGCTACAGTATAGAGGAGGTAATGGTAAAACAACCGGATGTCATCATCATAACCTCGATGAAAAGAGAGGAAAACTTTGCCTCCCTTAGAGATAAATGGAAGAAATGGAAAAACATACCAGCAGTCAGAAATGACCGGATCTATACGATAGATACCGATCTGATAACCCGTTCCTCGCCGAGAATTATTAACGGATTGGAAGAACTGGTGAAGATAATCCATCCGGAACTTTTCCAAGGTCATCAACATTGAAATAAGGGAAAACCGCGCGGTGCTTTTTTTCCTTGACATCCAACGATTCTTGCCTTATCGTTACACCGTTAAATCATACCCGAATGGACGTGAGGAAGAGGGGTGTAAGGCCCCCGCTGCCCCGCAGCCGTGAAGGGAGCGAAAGCCCGATGAGCCACTGTCATGGGTAATACCATGGTGGGAAGGCGGGCAAGTAGATAGCCCTGAGCCGGAAGACCTGTCCATCCGAGATTCCTCGCGGGAGGTATGCCATGAAGAATTTTCTGAATCTACCTACCTACCTTATCCGTTTCCGGGAAGCTTGTAAATCAATCCTGGTTCAAGGTGTCAGATATTTTTTTGCCAAAGGCAAACTTCTCCCGCTATTTCAGATTCCGTGGGATTCTGAGCGATGAGAAAATCAATTCTATCCCGGATAATTAAGATTAACCTTTTGCTGGCTGCGGTTTTTCTTGCTGTTGTTCTTGTATCTTTGCTTGTTGGAACAGCTAAGATCGAGGTTATCGGGAGCCTCAAGGGACTCCTGTATGGATGGCATGAAGGTTTTACCGGATTGACGCCCGCAGAAAAGACTATCATCTTTTCGATTCGTTTGCCCAGGATCATCTTTGCCGGTATCGTTGGCGCTGCCCTTTCCACTGCCGGTGTTGTCTTTCAAGCCCTCCTGCGCAATCCTCTGGCGGACCCTTACATTCTCGGGATATCCGGAGGTTCGGCTGTGGGAGCCATTATTGGTATTGTTATCGGCGTAGGTTTTCTTCCATTCAGTATCCCGGCGTTGGCCCTTCTGGGTGCCGTCCTTACCGTTGTCCTCGTTTTTGCCATCGGAAGAACGAATCCAAATACCCTTCTCCTTGCAGGCGTTATCGTCAATGCCTTCTTTTCGGCGATCATCATGTTTCTCATTTCCATGAGCACCAGCGCTGAGTTGCATAATATAACGTTCTGGTTAATGGGGGATTTGAGTCTCGCAACTGCCGGCGAGATTATTCTGACAGGCATCTTTCTGATCATCGGGTTTGCCATTATCTATCTTGAGGCAGGGCCCCTGAACTTGATTGTCACCGGCGAGGAAACGGCCATGCAGTTGGGGGTAAATGTGGAAAGGACAAAAATATGGCTCTTTCTTGCCGCTTCCCTGATAACCGGGTTAGCCGTCTCCTTCAGTGGAATTATAGGCTTCGTAGGGCTTATTATCCCGCACATTATGAGGATGCTCGTTGGTTCCGATCACAGGCTGTTGCTGCCCGCCTCTCTTCTCTTCGGGGCATCCTTCCTGATCGTAGCCGATACCATTGCCAGAACGGTGATCCCCCATACAGAATTGCCGGTGGGGGTTATTACCGCTATGTGTGGCGCCCCGTATTTTATTTACCTCCTCCGCAGGAGGACTGATTGAGCCATGACGATTGTGCAGGCAAGAGAGATCGGCTTCAGATACACGGGAGAATGGGTCCTCAAGGATATCTCTTTCGTCATCGGCAAAGGGGAGTTCTGGGGGATAATCGGACCGAACGCCTCCGGTAAGACGACACTCCTCAAGATTATTGACCGGGTACTGGTTCCTCAAGAGGGGAGTGTATGGATCAAAGGCGTTAATATCAGGGAAATGAAAAGAGATGCCCTGGCCAGGCTCGTCGCCGTCGTCCCGCAGGAGGCGCCCCTGATATTTCCTTTCTGTGTCGAGGAGATAGTTTTAATGGGGAGGGCGCCCCATCTGGGAAAATTGAGGTTTGAGGGAAAGAAAGATCACGAAATAGCCCGCAGGTCAATGGAGATGACAGATACCCTCTCCTTTGCCCACAGAAGCATCGGTGAGTTAAGCGGCGGTGAACGGCAGAGGGTTTTGATCGCCCGGGCGCTGGCCCAGGAACCACAGATCATACTTCTCGATGAGCCTACGGCCTTTCTCGACATTAAACACCAGGTGAATTTCTTCAATTTGGTAAAGACCTTAAACAGGGAGGAGGGGCTGACCGTTATCTCTGTCACCCACGATATAAATTTAGCGTCACTCTACTGTGATCGAATCATCCTTCTCGACAGGGGGAGTATCCACTGTATGGGAACTCCCGGCGAGGTGATCAGGAAATCAAATATCAGGGAGGTTTATGGAACTGAGGTAATAGTGGACAGGAATCCGCAAGTCGGATTGCCGAGAGTAACACTCGTTGCAGCAAATCTGTCAGACCGAGGAAGCCGGTCAAAAGCCGGCGCTGCCCCGCAACTGTAAGCGGAACAAGACCCACATGATGCCACTGATTTCCTGAAAAGGGAACTGGGAAGGCGTGGGAAGGAGGCATAGCCGTAAGCCAGGAGACTCATCTGACAGGGCAAATAACATTCCCGACCGACGGGGAAAGGAGGTTAAGATGAGAAAAGGCAAGAAGAAAACGCCATCCTTATGGGGGTAATTTATAAGGGTAATAGAACAGAAGATGCTTTGCAGAGCTAAAACTCATAAGGAGGAATAGAACAATGAAGAAGTTGTTAACTTGCGTGGTAATTGCCCTGTTTGCAGGCATGTCTTTACCTCTTCCTATTTTTGGACAGGAGGTGGGAAAAGGAGAAGGAAAAGTTATGGAAGAGGTTGTGGTCACGGCAAGCAGGTTAGAGGAACCGTTGAGATACTCCCCTGATTCGGTCACAGTAGTGACACGGGAGGAGATGCAAAAAAAAGGTAAAAAAACGGTTATTGATGTCTTAAGAGATGTGCCGGGGGTTTCCATTGCCCAGTATGGTCAATTTGGTGGAGGGGCATCTATTTACCTCCGCGGCACGAACAATGCCCATACCTTGATTATGATTGACGGAGTGAGGGTAGGTGATCCAATGGCTACCGATGGAAAGATGAGCATCTCTGACCTCTCCACGGATAACATCGAGAGAATCGAGATCATCCGCGGGGCACAGAGCGTGTTGTATGGATCGGACGCCATCGGGGGTGTGATCAATATCATCACCCGGAAAGGAAAGGGAAAGCCTGAATTTTCTTTTTCTACCGAAGGTGGTTCATTTGAAACCTTCAGGGAAAGCTTGGGAGTCAGTGGGGCAAACGATAAAGTTAGCTATTCCGCCTCTATATTCCGTCTGGATACTAAGGGCATTTCCATGGCGGATGAAGATCTGGGAAATACGGAAGAAGATTACTACCACGATACAAATATTTCCGCCCGGCTCGATGCCAGAATAAGCGAAACGGTAAGGGTAGGCTTTTCCGTGCGCCATTCCGAATCATCTAAAGATTTAGATGGCTATGACTATGTTACCTACAAATTTGGTGACGCAGATGAGGTTCAGGATACAGACATCACCAGTGTCTCCACAAATTTCGACCAGGATATCTTTGACTGGTGGCAACATATCATTAAGCTGGGCACCACGGAGACAAAGAGAGAATACACCCAAAATGGCGCCTTTAACGGGACATACAAAGGAACGATAAGATTGGCCTCCTGGCAACATAATTTCTTCATCAAAGACATGGATACCATCACCGCCGGCTTCGATTACCAGGAAGAGAAGGGGGATGTCCAAAATCCGTGGGGGAATATCCCTGAGAAGAAGGTTGAGACAAAGAGCTTCTTTATCCAGAACAAGGCGACTCTGCTTAAAAGCCTTTTTCTTACCCTCGGCGCCCGTCATGACGACCATCAAACCGCTGGTGGTGAGGACACCTATAAAGGAGCGCTGGCCTATCTGTTTGAGCCTACCGGAACCAAGATAAGGGGAAGCTATGGCACCGGGTTTCACGCCCCCTCTCTCTTTCAACTCTACTCGTCTTACGGTGATCCGAACCTGAAACCTGAGGAGAGTAAGGGGTACGATGTGGGTATAGACCAGGAACTGTTCGCCAAGAAGATGGTGGTGTCTGTGACTTACTTTCAAACCAGCATTGATGACCTGATCGCCTTCAACTTGGCTACCTACAGGTACTACAATGTCGGTAAGGTCAAGACGAAGGGATGGGAGACGGTTTTTTCCTTCAAGCCTCTGGATTGGTTGAGCTTTGATGCCAGCTACACTTATACCGAGGCAAAAGATGAGGCAGAAGGAAGTACAAACGAAGGCAAGTATTTAATATACCGGCCAAGGCACACAGGGGCAGCTTCCCTCAACATCAAACCATGGGAAAGGTTTAACATAAACATTAACGCTCAGTATGTGGGCAAAAGATACCGGAATACCGGCAACACCGAAGAAATGCCCGCCTACACACTGGTCAACCTTGCCGTTGCCTATGATGTGGCCAACCGGTTCCAGGTTTTCGGAAAGGTGGATAATCTAACTGACAAAAAGTATCAATCAATATATCAATACGGCGAACCCGGCATCGGTGTCTATGGCGGGCTCAAGGTTACTTTTTAGGCCGGCAGGCCGCTATATGGGAGGGAGGTTAATTCCCCCCCTCCCTCTTTGCGGTGGATAGTACTATGGAGAAAATAAAGCATTACTATGAGGAAGAATGTGAGGGTAAGGAGAAGGAGATCGAGAAGTGGTATGTGTTTCAGGGATGAAAGTCTTCTTTTTTCTGAGTTGAAAAAGAGGTTTGCAGAGGCAGTGAACAGGAGAAGGGCTGAAGGTCTGCTCTTTTCCGGGGGGCTGGATTCTGCCCTTGTGGCCGCCCAGGCAAAGGATTGCCGGGCCATCTCGGTCGGTCTTGAGTCGTACGGGGAAGATGGATATTATGCCGATACTGTAGCGAAGTTTCTCAAACTTGAACATTATCACAAAACTGTAAAGATTGAGGAGGCGATCGCCACAATTCCAGAGGTTATAGGAATACTCAAAAGCTTTGATCCTGCTATTCCAAACGACGTGCCTGTCTACCTCGGCCTGAAGTTAGCGAGAGAATTAGGAATCAGGAGCATGATGACAGGTGACGGGAGTGATGAAATTTTTGTGGGTTATGATTTCATGCGGGAGATGAAAAACCTGGAACAATATATGTCCCGAATGCATTCTGCCATGCAATTCAGTGCGAATAAAATTGGAGACACCTTTGCTATTGACATCAGACAACCCTTTCTGGATAAAGAGTTTATGAAATTCAGCCAGGGGATAGGTCTGGATTTTAAGATCAAAAGAGATAAAGGACAGACATGGGGAAAGTGGATACTCAGGAGGGCCTTTGCAGGCGTCCTGCCGGAAGAAATACTCTGGCAGAGTAAAAGGCCTCTGGAATACGGCTCCGGCATGGCGGAGATGAGAAAGGTTGTGGAATCAAGGGTGTCGGATGAAGAGTTTGAAGAGGGGAAGAGGAGATTCCCCATAAGATTTTGGAATAAGGAACATTTCTATTACTACCGCATATACCGTGAAGTGGTAGGGGAAATTCCCGCCCCCCAAAAAGGGGAAAAAATATGCGGCTGTTGCGGTACAGGAATGGATCAGAGGGCATTTCACTGCCATGTGTGTGGAGATGTAACAGAATGGAGAAGGTTGTAAAATTAAAGGCTTTTGTTTCCTGGAGCGGTGGTAAGGATGGGGCCCTTTCTTACTACAGGGCAATGAAGAATTTCCAGATTACCCACCTCTTGAATATGATAGCTGAAGATGGCGAGGTTTCCCGATCTCACGGCATCAGAACAAGAATCTTGCAGCTCCAGGGGGAGGCGATAGGTCTTCCTGTTGTTCAGGTGAGGAGTTCATGGGAAAGCTATGAGACAGAATTTAAGAAGACCATCTCCTCTTTGAAAGAGAAAGGGGTTGAGGTGGGTATTTTTGGAGACATTGACCTCGAAGAGCATAGAGAATGGGTGGAAAGGGTCAGTAAGGAATCAGGGATAAGCGCTGTCTTACCCCTGTGGGGTGAAAAGAAAAGGGAGAATCTGATACAGGAATTGATAGAAACCGGGTTTGAAACCATTATTGTAGCTACCAGAAAGGATCTGCTGGGGCAGGAATGGCTTGGACGCAGGATTGATCATGATTTTGTCAGAGAGATCTCAAAGATCAGGGGCGTTGATATCTCTGGCGAGAACGGAGAATACCATACCTTCGTGGTATCGGGCCCCATATTCAAGAAAAGATTAAAGATCCTGAAGTCTGAAAAGATTACGCGGGAGGAGCATTGTTTTCTTGATATATCGGCATGTGAATTGGCAGAAATAGTAACCGGTGAGAAAAAGATTTTTGACAAGACATGAGAAAGCGAAAGGGGTAGGAAGATGAAAGGGTATGTCCAGGTGTACACAGGGGATGGGAAAGGAAAGACGACAGCGGCGCTGGGTCTGGCGCTCCGTGCCGCCGGCGCTGGCCTCAAGGTATATATCGCTCAATTTGTCAAGGGAATGGAGTATAGCGAATTGAAGGCTCTGAAAAATCTCTCCGATTCTATTGTGGTAAGACAATACGGTCGGGATTGCTTTATCTGCAGGGCGCCGGTCGAAGAAGATAGAAAGCTTGCCCGGGAGGGGCTCAAAGATGTCTGGGATGTGATGTGCAGCGGTCAGTACCAGATGATCATCCTCGACGAGACCAATATTGCCACCCACTTCAATCTGTTTTCCGTGGACGATCTTCTGGACCTGATCCATGGTAAACCGGAAGATGTAGAACTGGTCATTACCGGCAGGAGGGCCGATCCACGGATTATCGCCGAGGCCGATCTGGTGACGGAGATGAGGGAGATCAAGCATTACTATCAGAAGGGCGTCCAGGCAAGGGAGGGGATCGAGAAGTAGTAAAGGTTGCTGCTAAACGATGACAGCAGAAGTCTTTATTGGCGCTTACATCATTGACATCATCGTCGGCGATCCTCGCTGGTTCCCTCATCCTGTGGCCATTATCGGGAGGTGGACGAGGTTCGTCGAGGGGAAGATCCGTGCTCGCGCCACCCGTGCCTCAGAAAAGAAAGGGGGGATAGTTCTATGGTTTTCCGTCGTTATCCCCACTTTCCTCATTGCCTATGGGATAACGGAAGTGTCTTTCTCCATAGGCCATTTGTTCGGTATGATTATAATAGCTTTACTCGCCTCCCTGACACTCGCAACAAGGTCTCTCTATGAGGAAAGCAGGGTTGTTATAGACGCCCTGACAAGTGGGGATATGGAAGCGGCAAGAAAGGACATCTCCATGATTGTGGGTAGGGATACCGCCAATCTCGATGAGGCTGGGATTTTGCGGGCTGTTATTGAGACGGTGTCAGAAAACCTCTCGGACGGTATTGTGGCTCCCATGTTCTACCTGGCTCTCGGCGGGGTTCCCCTCGCCATGACCTATAAGGCAGTCAATACCCTCGACTCCATGGTAGGATATAAAGACGCTAAGTACATGGACATTGGCTGTTTTTCCGCAAAGATGGACGATGTTCTTAATTGGATACCGGCAAGGATTACCGGATTTATTATAGTAATAGCCTCTCTTATCTTGAGGTTCGACTGGCACAGTTCCTGGAGGATTATGCGGAGGGACGGCAGGAACCACACAAGCCCCAACAGCGACATACCGGAAGCGGCAGTGGCCGGGGCTCTTGGCATACAGTTAGGCGGCAAAATCAGTTACTTCGGAAAGATTACCTACAAGCCCACTATTGGTGACAGACGGAAGGAAATGGATAAAAAAGATGTAAAGAACGCATGGGCCATCATGTTTACCTCGTCCCTCTTGATGGCCGTTCTCTGCACGGTGATCCTGTGGGTAATACAAAGATGAAGAACGCGCATGGCGGCAATGTCAGTGAAATTTCCAGAAGATATGGGATCGATGAGGGCAAGATCATTGATTTCAGCGCCAACATAAATCCACTGGGCTATCCGCCCGCAGTGCGGGAAACGATAGTAAGAGAAACCGATTCCCTTTTGAACTATCCCGATGACGATTCCTTTGATCTCGTCTCAGGATTGTCGGAATACCATGGTGTCGGTCGTGACAACATCTTGGTGGGGAACGGTTCGACGGAATTTATCTACTGGATACCCATCGTATTCAAACCCAGAAAGGCCTTAATCGTTACTCCTGCCTTCAGTGAGTATGAAAAGGCCCTCAAGATGGTCGGTGCGGAGGTAGCGTACTTCCCCACAGAGGCGAGGGAAGGTTTTTCTGTGGCAATTGCCGATCTTTGCTCCCGGTTGTTGAGAGATGGTTTTGACATAGTCTATTTCTGCAATCCGGCAAACCCCACCGGTCTTCTCACTCCTAAGGATGAACTCTGTCAGGTCGTAGCATGCGCGAGCGACGTGGGGACGTTGTTCTTAGCCGATGAGGCCTTTATAGATTTTGTAGAGGAGGAATCTGTCAAGAGAGAGATCCTCAGGTTTCCCAACCTGATAGTCATGAGGTCAATGACCAAGTTTTTTGGCATTCCGGGGCTTCGGATCGGTTATATGATGGCCGGAGCGTCGTGTATCGCAAAAATCAGGGAGAATAAACCGCCATGGACGGTTAGCTCCCTGGGACAGAGGGCAGCGGCAAAGGCCATTCTCGATGGGGATTATATAAAGGATACAAGGGAATATATAACAACGGAAAGGGGATTTTTGAGAGATGCATTGGACGAAATCCCCGGTTTGAAAACCTGTGAGAGCGCAGCCAACTTTATCCTCGTCCACATGGCCAAGCGGATCGGCTTAAACTCCACAGAGCTTAGAGACCGACTGGTTCAAGAGGGCGTACTGGTAAGGGATTGCAGTACCTTCCAGGGCCTTGGGACCCGTTACTTCCGGGTAGCTGTAAAGAGACACGAAGAGAATATCGTCTTGATCGAAAAGTTAAGAGAGATTATAGGATGATGGTTTTGGTGACAGGCGGGGCCAGGAGCGGCAAGAGCAATTTTGCCCTAAAACTGGCGGAAAAATTAGAGGGAAAGAGGCTGTTTTTAGCCACTGCCGAGGCCCTTGACGAAGAAATGGGGCAGAGAATTCAGAGACATCGCAAGCAAAGGGGCAACCGGTGGGATACCCTGGAAGAGCCTATCTATCTCGGAAAGGCGCTAAGGCCGGTGCTGGGTTTGTACAAGACGATCCTCGTTGATTGCCTGACCCTCTGGATGTCCAATCTCCTCGGTAAATACCCGGATCAGGATGAAAAAGTAGTGGAAATAATAGATGATTTCTTTTCGTGTCTCAGTGAGTTTGAGGGCACGGTGATCGTGATCTCCAATGAAGTCGGGATGGGGATAGTTCCGGATAATAAACTGGCGAGAATATATAGAGACCAGGTCGGTCTTCTCAACCAGAGGATGGCCGAGAGGGCAGAAAAGGTTTATGTCCTCTTCTCCGGCATCCCCGTGGAGGTGAAAGGCAGGAAATCCCCCCTGCTCCCCTTTACAAAAGGGAGGTGAGGGGGAGGATTTTTGGAAAAAGGGGGGGATTTTAAAGAGAGGTTGGGGTGATTTACAGATGAAAGATCTACAACTACAACAAATATTAGACAGTATCCGCCCGGTGAGCAAAGATTATCTGGAGCGGGCAAAACTCAAGTTGGACTCTCTTACAAAGCCGCGAGAAAGCCTCGGCGTACTTGAAGTCATCGCTCAGAGGTACGCGGCTATTAAAGAGGACCTGAACCCATCCGTCAACAAAAAGGTGATCTTTACCTTTGCCGGTGATCATGGTGTTGTGGAGGAGGGTGTGAGTGCCTTCCCCAAGGGGGTTACCATCCAGATGGTCATGAATATGCTTGCCGGGGGGGCTGCCGTGAATGTCCTTGCCAGACATGCAGGGGCAGAAACGGTGATTGTGGACATCGGTGTGGATTACGATTTTGCACCTGCCGAGGGACTTGTGATCGCTAAAGTAGGCTACGGGACGAAGAATTTCACGCAGGGCCCTGCCATGACATACGATGAGGCCCTACAGTCAATAAGAGTCGGTATGGACCTGGCCGATGAGTACGCAAAAAAAGAGGTGGATATCATCGGCACGGGAGAGATGGGGATAGGCAACACCACCCCCTCCAGCGCGATCCTTTCCGTATTGACCGGTCTGCCGGCAAGGGAGGTAACGGGCAGGGGTACCGGCATTGATGACAGGACACTCCAGAAGAAGGTGGATGTCATCGAAAGGGGGATCCAGTTAAATCGGCCAGATCCTCAGGACCCTGTGGATGTCCTCGCCAAGGTGGGCGGTTTCGAGATTGGAGGCATAGCCGGTCTGATCATCGGGTGTGCCTTTCACCGGACACCGGTGGTAGTGGACGGTTTCATCTCCACGGCAGGGGCCTTGATTGCCGTGGCGTTTTTGAGAACGATAGATGAGTATCTATTTTACTCCCATCTCTCTTCTGAAGCAGGGCATATCAAGATGCTTGAGAGACTGGGGCAAAAGCCGATCCTTGATCTGGACATGAGATTGGGGGAGGGAACCGGCGCCGCCCTGGCCATGTCTGTGATCGAGGCGGCGACCAGGATCATGAATGAGATGGCAACCTTTACCTCAGCAGGGGTGGATGAGGGTATGTAGTGATCAAGTTTCTTACCGCATTACAGTTTCTCACCATTATCAGGATAACAAGAAAACTTGACATTACAGAGGAGAAGTTGGGTGGATCAATGGCCTGCTTCCCCCTGGTCGGTCTATTGCTCGGCCTGATACTCGTGGCGGTGAGATATGCCTTCGGTTATATCCTTCCCGCCTCCATTGTGGATATACTTGTTATCGCGGTCCTGGTCATAATTACGGGCGCCCTTCATCTCGATGGTTTTGCCGATACGGTTGATGGTCTAACAGGAGGAAAGGACCGGGAAAAGACCCTTGCAATCATGAGGGACAGCCGGATCGGCTCCTTCGCCGTAGCCGGTCTGGTATTGTTTCTGATGTTGAAGATATTTGCCCTGCTGGAGGCGCCTCCAGAGATTAAAAACAGGATCCTTCTGCTCATGCCCGTCCTGGGAAGGTGGTCAACGGTCCAACTGGCATTTGGCTTTACTTATGCCCGATCCGGCCCGGGAACCGGCCTGGCCTTCACCCGGTTTGCGGGAAAAAGGGAATATGTCATCGCCACGCTCATCACTGCCGTCATTTCACTGGGCTTATTTCAGCTCAAGGGGTTGCTAATATTGCTGGTCATTGCCGTTTTAACACTCCTCTTCGGTCTCTTCTTCCAGAGGCGTCTCGGCGGAGTGACAGGGGATATCATAGGTGCCGCCTGTGAGATAAACGAAGTTGCTACACTTCTGATGATTGGCGTGATTTCCACCCGTAATCCAGATTTTTGGAGACTGTACTTTTAGGTGCCTCCTGTTACTCTTGACGGTCGGTTTCCTCTCCCTTTTCCGGGAACAGGTCTCTGGTCAGTTTCTTGCCTTTTTCGTATATATCCTTGCCCTTCTGGTATGCGTTTTTACCCTTTTCAACCATCGTGCCTGTTTGACTCCTGGCCTTTTGTACAATCTGTGACATATTTTCGAACACCTTCTTCTCGGGATATTTAAAGTAAAAATATCCACCAATGGCAAGGAGAACAAGGAGAAACAGCAGCGCCAGTTTTATGAGTTTCTTAAAAAGAAAATAGGCGATGAAAAACACCAAAAACGTAACCGCCATGACGGCTAACGTATGGGTGGAGAGGTAATGTGCCAATTTGTCCATTGTTAAACCTCCTCTTGATTTCAGACAAAAATTGTACCGTAAATCTCAGGTAAAATCTATCAATTTCAGAAGTCAGAAGCCAGGATCCAGAATCCAGAATCCAGAATCCAGAATAGAAGCACTCTATGCCTCCCGCAAACTATTGACTTCTTCAAGTTGATCCCTTAGAGCTGGCTCCTGAATTCTGGCTCCTGAACACTTGTTTCATCTTGACAAATGCTCGTCTGGTGTTTAAATTCTCCAATAATATTTGACTTTTCTCAAAGCGCGCCGGATTGGGTGCTTTCCTGCAGAGAATGGGGGAGGGGGCTTGCCGGAACGAATTGAATAGGTATTAAAATTGATTAAAGTGGCAGTAGCAACACTCGGTTGCAAGGTCAATCAGTATGAGTCAGCGGGTATTCTCGAGGCACTTCTTAAAGAGGAATTTTCCATCGTCCCGTTTACCGCAGAGGCCGACTGCTATATCATCAATACCTGTACCGTCACCGGCCGAGCGGATTACCAGTCAAGGCAACTCATCAGGAGAGCCAGCCGGAGAAACCCTGAAGCCTCCATCATTGTTACGGGGTGTTATGCCCAGGTCGCCCCTCATGAGATTGCCTGTCTACCGGGGGTGACCGTTGTCGCCGGTAATGCGGAAAAGGAAAAGATACCGGCCATCCTTCGGGAAATGGTAAATGGCAAAAAACGGACCCTTGTCGGCAATATTCGTCAGGTCAGGGAAGTTTCCCGGCTTCCCGTGACAAGATTTTCCGGCCATACGAGGGCGTTCCTGAAGATTCAGGATGGGTGCAACTCTTTTTGCAGCTTCTGTATCGTCCCCTTTGCAAGGGGCCGTAGCAGGAGCCTCCCCGAAGGCGAGGTCATGGACCGGATTGCCATGCTAAGCCGGTCCGGCCACAGGGAAGTTGTCCTGACAGGAATCCATCTGGGCGCCTATGGTCAGGATCTGAATCCCCCGGCAAACCTTCTCCATATCTTAAGGAACGTGGAGGAACAGAGGATCGTGGAAAGGCTACGCCTCAGTTCCTTAGAGCCGACAGAGATCACGGACGAAATGATTTCGTTGATGAAAGATGCGGAAATCATCTGCCGGCATCTCCATATCCCCCTCCAGAGCGGGGATGATAAGATTCTATCCCTTATGGGAAGGAGTTATGATACCGCATCCTTCAGAAGGCTCCTGGAAAAAATCTGGCATGCCATCCCTGATATAGCCATAGGCACAGATGTGATGGTTGGCCATCCCGGGGAGGGAGAGAATGAATTCAAGAATACAGTTCGCTTGCTCGAAGAACTTCCCCTTGCCTATCTCCATGTCTTCCCCTACTCCGAACGACCCGGTACGCGCGCCGCAAGACTGCCGGGACGGGTCGGCCAAGCCGAAAAAAAAAGGCGGGTGGAGATATTGAAGGAGCTTGGGAAACAGAAGAGAGACACCTTTGCTGAGAGATTTAAAGAAAAAAAACTGCCTGTCCTCATCGAAACTGAGAAAGACAGTACCGGTTTCATGAGAGGATTTTCTGACAATTATATCCCCGTGGTGATCACCGGTGGCAATTCTTCTCTTGCCAATCAAATTGTTTATGTGATCCCAGATCATGTTCAAGATGGAAAGTTATTCGGAAAGTTATATGGAAGGAAGGAGTATCGTCAGTGACTGAAGAAGAAACACAAATGAGACCCAACAGCGCAACGGACAGCAGTAATTCCCTTCTCCCTGCCGGAGATGAACAGGAGACAAAGGGGCTTTCAGAGGAAAGGATAGAAGCCCTCAGGAATTTTGAACAGATATTTTCCTACCACTTCGGGGATATCAGCCTCCTGGATAATGCCCTTACACATCGGTCCTTTGTCCATGAAAATCCAACACTCGACTGCAAGGACAATGAGAGGCTTGAATTCTTAGGAGATGCTGTCCTTGAGCTATGCATCAGTGACCTTTTGATGAAGATGTTTCCCGACTATACAGAGGGTCAACTATCAAAACGCAGGTCATCCCTCGTGAACGAACAGCCGCTGGCAGATCTGGCCCGGAGGTTTAAGATTGGAGATTACCTCCTCCTCGGTAAGGGGGAGGAAAGCTCCGGCGGCAGGGTGAAAAACTCTATTCTTGCCAATACCTTCGAAGCCGTCATCGCCGCCGTATATCTTGATTGTGGCCTGGAGAAGACAGAGGAATTGATCAAGAATCTCATTGACTCCCTGATTGAAAGAGGGGAGAGAATTCTTGTTTATAGGGACTATAAAACAGCGGTCCAGGAGATCAGTCAGACCCGTTTTAAAGAGATACCCAGATATATCTTGCTCGGTGAATACGGACCTGACCACGACAAGGTCTTCGAGGTCAGGCTGTCTATCGCCCATGTAATCACCGCTTGCGGTACGGGAAAGAACAAAAAGGAAGCAGAACAGCAGGCAGCAAAGAAAGCCTATGAAGAGCTGCAAAAAACCGTCGTAAGTCATAAGTCGTAAGTCATAAGTCATAAGTCATAAGTCATAAGTCATAAGTCATAAGTCATAAGTCATAAGACGTAATTGGTTATTGCATGCAACTGATCATTCCTGTTTTTGCTACGTATCAGGGCTGTCCCCATCGCTGCATCTTTTGCGACCAGGAAAAGACCGCCGGACAATATCCAGAGAGAATTACCAGAGAGGTGTTTGAGGAAACAGTGCTTGCGTATCTTCACAACACAAAGCGAAAGGCAGATCGTATCCAGATTGCCTTTTATGGCGGTAATTTCACCGGTATGGAGGAAGACTATCAGCTTGAGCTTCTCGGATTTGCCCATTCGTTTATCAGACGGGGAATGGTAGATACCGTCAGGATCTCAACGAGGCCTGATTACATCGCCGAAAGAAATCTGGATATGCTCGAAAGATTGGGGGTCACAACGGTTGAAATCGGCGCCCAGTCAATGGACGATGAAGTACTGAATATTTCCCGCAGAGGCCATTCATCGGCTGATGTGGGGGGTGCCGTGAAAATGCTGAAAAAACGGGGTTTTGAAACGGGGATACATCTGATGGTTGGACTGCCGGGGGACAGCCGGGAAAGATTCGCCTATACCGTTGATAAGACCATCGCCCTTCGCCCCGATATGGTAAGGATTCATCCCACTTTAGTTTTTCAGGGTACAGCCCTGGCGAAAGCTTTTCAGGAGGGAAGCTATGTTCCCCTGAGCATGTCCGATGCCATTGCTGCCTGTAAATTTGCCCTGAGAAGATTTGCCGGCGCCCGTATCCCGGTCATCAGGCTTGGCCTACAGGTGACACCTGAGATGGTTACGGAAGGCAGCATCATTGCCGGCCCCTTCCATCCGGCTTTCAGGTCCCTCGTTGAAGAAGCCATTTTTTTTGATATGGCCTCGTCCATGCTCTCCTCCGGTCTGGCAAAAAACGGAGAAGTCACCTTTTCCCTGTCACCAAAGGATGTCTCCAGTTTTCGCGGCCAGAAAAATAGAAACATACAGAGGCTCAAAGACTTCTTTGGACTGGCCGGTATCCTGATGTCTGTAGATCATGCCCAGAAAAGGGGTTCTCTCGCCATGACTGTAAATGGCAAGAAATCCTGGATAAACGGCTTTCATGACGTTAAGGAGATGGCAGGTGTTTAAATCCGGCTTCATCGGCATCATTGGCAGGCCCAATGTGGGGAAGTCCACACTTCTCAATAGTATCATGGGTGAAAAGATTGCCATCGTCACGCCGAAGCCCCAGACAACGAGAAATAGGATTATGGGGATCAAGAACCTTGAGGATGGACAATTTATCTTCCTCGATACACCGGGTATCCACAAGACATCAACACTGCTGAATCAGTATATGGTCGGCGCCGCCACGGCTACCTTTAGAAGCGCTGATCTGCTTCTCCTGCTTGTCGAAGCCAATGCTGGTGTTCATCAGCGGGACCTATTTATTATAGAATCCCTGAAAGATGTAAGATTACCCGTTATCCTTGTGATCAACAAGATTGACCTCATAAAGAAGCATAAGCTCCTGCCCATCATTGATCAGTCCCGGCACCTTTTCCCGTTCAGTGAGATTATACCCCTTGCTGCCTTAACCGGTGATGGGGTACAGATCCTCCTCGGTGAGATCTGGAAGCTCCTTCCCGAGGGGCCACGGTATTTCCCGGAAGATATGGTGACGGATTGTTCGGAAAGATTTATCGCCGCAGAGATCATCAGGGAAAAGATCACCTTTTTAACCCATCAGGAGATACCCTACGCCACGGCCGTTTGCGTGGATACCTTCAGAGAAGATGAAGAGAGGAATCTGATCCGTATTCAGGCAACGATCAATTGCGAAAAAGACTCACAGAAGGGGATCCTCATAGGTAAAAAGGGGGCCATGCTGAAGGAGATAGGCACGCAGGCAAGAAAGGACATGGAAAAATTTTTTGCCGCCAGGATTTACCTCGAACTGTTTGTCCGGGTGAAAAGGGACTGGACCCATAACGAAAGGATGCTCCGGGAATTTGGCTATACGAACAAACCATGAACCGTTTATGTCTTACGTCTTATGTCTTACGTCAAAGGGGACAGAATAAATACCCATCCCTTGTACCGGAACGTAACCCCCGTCCTCCTTTGCGGGCAGGACGGGGGTAGGGGAGTATCACTTTGTCCCCAAAAGCGTCTTTAAGAGGGTATCCACCGAGCGACACTGCCAGCATACGACGTTTCCCTCTCTGTTGATCAGGATCATGGTGGGGACACCTCTGACATCATAGACATTTGCGACATCTCCGGTCTTATCGAGGAGTGTCCTGTAAGGGAGGCGGTACTTGGCCGCAAACAGGGAAACCCTTTCCTGAGATTCCTGAATATCAATATTGACTATGACAAGACCCCGTTTTCCATAAGTTGCATAGATATCTTTAAAGTGAGGGATTTCAGCGCGGCAATATGAACACCAGGTGGTGGTGAAAATTAAAAGAACCGGGATCCCTTTGTGGTCACTCAGTTTAAATTGCTGGCCCTTTAAATCTTTCAGAACAAAATCCGGTGCCTTTGCCTCGATGCCTTCTCTAAAGAAATTCCACGATTTACTATCGGCACACAACAGCAGAGAAGATAGCAGAAAGATGAATCCCCATGTGGCATATAATAAAACTCTATGTCTTTTAGTCATATCATCTCCTTTTTAAAGCCACAGGGTCCCTGCCCTGATTAAGAAATATTCTCCCATAGCCAGTAATATCCAGCCAGATATGTGGCTGACCCTTACCATCCATATCCCTGATCTGGGAATGCTGACTAAAAGACCGGCGAATGTCCCGAGGATGATGAGTAATGTCCCCATACCAAAGGCAAAGACAAACAGAAGACTCATTCCGAGAACAATATTCTGTTTTGTAGCGATATAACTCAGCAGTACCGCGAGCACCGGCGTTGTGCATGGTCCTATGATGAGCCCCGAGGCAACACCAACAAAAAAGCTGCCCGGGATACCTTTTATCTTTTCTGCTGGTTGTGTATTTGTTAGAAATGTTGGAGTCCGCAGCGGCAGCACAAAGACGTCAAACAACGATAATCCCATGAGGATGCATATATTGGCAATGATGAAATAGGTCCAGGGGTTTGTCTGGATCTGGCCGAATAATCTGCCCGACAGAGCAGCGATACCACCTAAGATGGCATACGTCAAAGCCATGCCGAGGACGTAGGCAAGGGAAAGCACAAACCCCTTCAGCCTTGATCCGCTTCCATGCGCCCCGATATAGGCAATCGTAATGGGTACCACCGGATAAACACAGGGGGTAAAGCTGACGAGTACGCCACCCAGGTAGACTGTCAAGAATGCCAGGATAAATGACCCCTGCAGATAGACAGACAGGTTGTCGAGAAGGCTTTCCATCATACTTTCACAATTTATGAGAGTTTTGCGATACTGAAAATTGGCCTCAGAAAGGGCGAATTCGCAGAATCAGCGGAGCTGGATTGAAGATTTTTTTATCATTACACCTTTCATTTGTAAGCGTTCATTTTACCAGTCCTGCCTTTGCGAAACTGAAATAATCCTCTTCGTTTTTCCCAATGATGATATGGTCCAAGACTCTTATCCCAACAAGGTTGCAGGCTTGAATGATGCGGTTTGTTATTTCGATATCTTCAGATGATGGTTCCGCCTCCCCTGACGGATGATTGTGAACAAGGATAATTGACGAAGCAGACCTCAGGGTGGTCTCTTTTATAATCTCTTTTGGATCAACTATACTCGCATTTATGCTGCCTTTGCTGATTTCCACGTTATGAATAGGTTTATTTTTTATGTCTAAGAGGATAACACTAAAAAACTCCTTCCTTGCGTCCCTCAGATATGGACCATAATACTCGGCAACGTATCCCATCACGTCCTCAGCTTTTTTTATCCTCTGGCCTTTTTCTGCCTTTTCCTTGTAAAGTCTCTTACCGAGTTCCAGCGCCGATTTGATTTGTGCCGCCTTAGCAGGCCCTATACCGTTGATTTTGTAAATTTCCGAAAGGGGAGCGGAATCTATTGCCCTTAATGTCCCAAACTTATTTAGCAACCTCTTTGCCAATTCTTCGGCATTGGTACCTTCTTTTCCCGTCCTCAAAATTATCGCCAGAAGTTTTGACAGGGATAGGGTCTCCGGACCGTATTTTATCAGCATTTCCCTCGGTCTTTCTTCCCTTATCCATTCCTTGATCGGGCGATTTTCCCTCCCCGCACCCACAGCTTTCTTAACTTTATCCCTGATTCTTCCGCAGTCTTCGGCTGTTTTGATATTCAGCCGTACGATTATTTCTTCCCTTTTGTCCGCAGTCAGCAGGTCTCTCCTTGAACATCGGAAAAAAATCTTCCCTTTCTTGCTGTACATTGGATAAATAGCATTTGTCACGAGGAAATCAAATAGCTCCCCGTTTTCAATTTCAGATTTCGGATAGGGAATAGCAGAATTATCCATTCTTTGATTTTTCCGATCTGTTTTGAGGAGATCAGTTTTTCAGGAATATGTTTCTATCGTTGGTAAAATATGTCAGGTATGGTTGAGAAAGTCAAAACAAATGTGAAGGGCTTCACCATTTCTCAAAGGGGCGGTTTTTTTATAATCTTCTGGCAAATTTTTCATTGACATTAGGAATGCGTTTACCGTATTTTAATGCGGAAGTCAGAGGTCAGAAATTATTCCGTTTGTCCTCTGAATTCTATCTTCTGAATTTTCTATTAAGATCCTGGGACTGACGATATTGTTGTTGGAAAAGGTGTGTTGCCATGGAAAAACAATACAAACATATCCTCGTACCTCTTGACGGCTCCGAACTGGCCGAAGTAGCCCTGACAGATACGATTGCCCTGGCAAGACTCAGTCTGGCAGAAGTGACATTGCTCAAAGTAGTGCTGCGCGGCTCTCACTTAGCGGTCCTGCTTGTTCGGTCATTCCCCGGGAAAAGAGAAACCGACTGACCTGCCTTCTCACTGCGGAAATGGGGGATCGTCTAGCGGTAGGACTTAGGACTCTGAATCCTACTACCCAGGTTCGAATCCTGGTCCCCCAGCCAAGGTCCCATCGTCTAGTGGTTAGGACGCTGGCCTCTCACGCCGGAAACAGGGGTTCAACTCCCCTTGGGACTAATGAAAATTTCAGGGGTATTTCTCCTTTTAAAATCATGGGTATAGCAAAGAACAATGAAAATTCTCATCATAGAAGACAACCCGGATCATGCAGAGCTTGCCAGGCTGGCGCTTGAACCCCAATTTGAGGTTGATTGGGTAGAATCGGGAGAAAAAGGCTGGCAATATCTGGAAGCGCTTACTCCGGATGATTACCCGGCGGTAATTCTGCTGGACTATTCACTGCCGGTAACTGATGGACTGTCTCTACTGGAACGTATCAGGAAAGAGAAATACGATATACCGGTAATCATGGTAACCGGTAGAGGAGACGAGAGAGTTGCCGTCGAGGCAATGAAAAGAGGGGCATACGATTATATGATTAAGGAGGGAAACTATCTTGTGACCCTGCCTTCTTTTGTACTTAACACCATAAAACAACATGAGATAATAAAGGAAAAGGCAAGGTTAGAGTGCGAGCTGGAGAAACTAACCATCATTGATGACCTGACAGGGTTGTTCAATCGCCGGTACTTCTATCGAAAACTGGAGGAAGAGATGACGAGGACAAACCGGCAAAAGGGTAAGTTGGTACTGCTCCTGTTGGATCTTGACCATTTTAAGGATTACAATGATACCCTCGGCCATTTTGAAGGTGATAAGGCTCTTAAGGAGGTTGGTAACGTTATTATGCGCTCTATCAGGGATAAGATTGACTCCGGCTGCCGTTACGGGGGAGACGAGTTCGCCATCATCCTACCGGGGACGGGAAAAGACCGTGCCTATACCGTGGCTGAACGTATCCGTGAGGCGATCCGGGGGGGAAAACTAAGTAATCTTGACGTCAGTGCGGGTATTGCAGAATTTGACTATGAAATTGACACTGAAAATTTCATCAAATCTGCCGATGAGGCACTATATAGGGCAAAAAAAATTAAGAAAGGAGAAAAAAACTGACTAATGAATGTAAAACCGGTTAATATCCTGTTGGTGGAGGATAATGAAGATCATGTGGAGCTCACCTTGAGGGCATTGAGGAATAACAACCTGATAAATGAAGTTTACGTTGTGAAAGATGGTGAGGAGGCTCTCGATTTTCTTTACCATCGGGGAAAATACGCGGATGTTGGAGAGTTCCCCCTGCCGGGACTGATACTTCTCGATATCAGCCTTCCCAAGATAAGTGGATTGGAAGTGTTAGAGACATTAAAAAAAGACCCTGAACTGAAGGCCATCCCCGTTATTGTGCTGACCACCTCAGCGAGAGAAGAAGAGATGGCGAGAAGCTATGCCGGCGGTGCCAATAGCTTTGTGACCAAACCGGTGAACTTTGAAGAATTTGTAAAAAAGATTAAAGAGATAAAGCTTTACTGGACCATTACCAACTCACTACCCCCAACTCCCTAAGGAGGAAACGATCCCCTAAGAGGCCGTTCTGCTCAGATGACGTTCCCCTGAACGCATGGGTACCACAACGGCAAGGATGCAGAGGATAAGGACCAGAGAAAATGAACCAATAAGCCATATCCAGTGGATGAGGGAAAGGCTTTCCCCCCGGATCCCTGCCATAAAGACAGAGTAGACAGGTCCCGCTTCGAGGACAATAACCGCCCCGATGAAGCCGGCAGAGAAGATCATAAAGAGGAGACCCCCAAAACTCGTCGCGGCCTGGGCCGGGTTTTCCGACGAAAAATCGGGATAGACGGCACCGAGACCAATACCCATAGAGACGATCCCGGGTGCCATAAAAAAAATGGTGATGGAGGAGAGAACCATCATGAACGGGGTTACATGGAGGAGGCAATTGGTGGCAACGATGAGTACCTCCGCAAGAAGGAGAAGGGGGAGATAGTAAACGAAAAACTTGATCCAGAGGAAGTTTCTTAGGGAAACAGGCGCCGATCTGATGATCCAGAAGGTGTTTCCCTCCATGCTGACGGCGGGGAATGCAAAGCGCGCCGCGACGGCAGTGAGGACAAAGGCAGCCAGTCCCATATTCAGAAAAGAGATGAGATTCTGGAGGTATATGGTTTTAATGGGTGCATTTTCGAGAGGGAGTACGGAGAAGTTATAGAGATAGACACCGATCAAGGCTACCATGAGAAAGACCTGAGGCCACTGGGTCTGATCCCGAAAAAACGTCTTGATCTCCTTGAGAGCAACTGCCCTTACCGGCCCAGACAGAAAACCTAACAGATATGTCCACCTGCTCCGGTTACTGTGGGCAGGAAACAACCGGGACGTCGTGGTCTGTGCCTTTGAAAAACCAACAAAATAAGCGGCTCCTGAAATCCAGGTCATCACAAAGATCAGTGTAGCGGCAAAGCTCCAGGACAGCGCAAGATGAAAAAGGGTACTTCTTCTTAACCCCATCAAAGCGGCATGTATACTATCGAATATCCATGTAGTCGGCAGGAGAGGAGAAGCCGGTGTCATGAGCGACCTGAAATAGAGCGCAACGGACGCAAAGGTGTCAGGGTCAACAAGTTGTTCCGGTCTCATCAAGCGAAAGACGATCAGAAGAAGCAAAAAGAGGATTAAACCGAAAAAGACAAATAAAGTCCTGATACGTCCTGCCGGCAGTAACAGGGCAGCCAGAACCACAGCAATGGCGCTGATGCCTGAGGCGATCAAACAGAGGGGCAGGATCGCCATACCCACTGTAGCATAGAAGAAAATGCCCGCCCTGTAAACAATGCCGTAAGAGAGAAATACCGGAAGGCTATAGACAATCACCATCCATGAACTATCGCTGGTGCTTTCGATCCACCGGGCAAGAAAGAGCTTTCCCCTCGATACGGGCAGGGAATGAACAAGGATCAGATCCCTGGCGAGGTAGAGCTTGGATAGATGGGTGATGATACTGCTGAAGATAAGCAGGGCAAAGAAGGTTATCAGGACCATGGAGAGGAGTTTATCGGCGAGGATATCACCAAAACCCTCAACCCCCTGAAAATAGATGAGGACCCGGTAAAAGATGGTAAAGATACCGCACCAGAAGGCAAGGCCAACCATACCAAAGAGAAAGAATCTTAATCTCCTGCGGTTTCTTACGCTCCGGGAGGTACGGCCGTTTTTAAAGGACCAGAAACGGGGTTTCAACAGAGTAAGAACTTCTCTTGTCATAAGTCATAAGTCATAAGTCATAAGTCATAAGTCGCAAGTAGGGGCGGAACGCGTTCCTCCCCTACTTCCTCTGTCAGTCTGAGAAACACCTCCAGGAGGTCCCCTTCCTGAACCCGTGCAGCCTGTCTCAAGTCAGGGATGGTCCCTGTGGCGATAAGGGAACCCCGGTGAATGATGCCGATACGGTCGCAGAGTTCCTCAGCAACCTCCAGGGTATGGGTGGACATAAAGATGGTCGTTCCCTTTCTGGCCAGATCCCGAAGTATCTCTTTGACCATTTTTATTCCCGCCGGATCCAGTCCCACTATCGGTTCATCCACAATGATTACCGTAGGATCATGAAGGAGAGCCGCTGAGATAATGAGACGCTGTTTCATGCCGTGGGAGTATGCCTCGATCAGCTCACCGGCCCAGTCGCCAAGGGAAAACATCTTTAAAAGATACGCAGACTTCTCCGAAAATGTTTTTTCATCCACGCCATACATATCTGCCGAAAACCGCATGAATTCCATGCCTGTCAGCTTTTCATAGAGAAAGGGCCGGTCGGGGATGAAACCGATCCTCTGCTTCGCCTTTTCAGGTTCTTCGGCCATACTGATACCGTCAATCACGATAGAACCTTCCGTCGGTGCCAGTATTCCCCCCATCATCCTGATCGTCGTAGTCTTTCCCGCCCCATTCGGTCCTATGAATCCAAATATCTCACCCCTCGAGACGGACAGATTGATCCGGTTGACGGCAAGCAGGTTGCCATAACGTTTTGTCAGATCCTTCAATGCGATCATCTCGATTCTACCAACCCCGACCCTAACCAATTTATCCTATCTGCGTTGTTTTGGATTTTGTGTTTTGGTCATTTGATATTATTTACGACTTATGACTTATGACTTACGACTTACGACTTACGACTTACGATGAGGTACTTAGGATTTT
>JASEGZ010000006.1 GCA_030018935.1 Syntrophales bacterium | reverse complement strand
CTTCGATAGATAATCTTGGTTCGTAGGAACGTTTTTACCCTTCAGAGTTTCAACAGGAAATTTTGCCATTTAAACAGCTCCTTTCATTCATTATCTTTAATATTTGAATAGCATAACAATTAATATACGTAATACCTTACTATCCGCCTGACGATCATTTCTTTTTGAAGGATGCCAGAAATTTAGACTGATTTATGCGAAAAGTCAAAGAATTTTCTTTATAATGTACCGATAATATGTTTATTATCAGTTATTAAGTAATCAGTATAACATTGATCCTTTGACAGGGAGCTGCTTTGTGAAAGAAATTTTACCCGATTTCCAAAAATTTCTCGTTGAGCGTAAGCTGGCGCCAGAAGGGCAAGTTTCTTTTTATGCCCTGTGGGCGAGCAGATTCCTTATCCGTAGCCGGAAACCTTGGGAGAAGAAGATTTCTCCCTCGGCAACCCCTGTGTAAGGACTGGTAGACCAGACAACCACGGTAGAGCGCTCGATAGTCGGGCGGTCAAGCGACTCAAATACAAAACGTAGGAGGTCAATCTTTGCAGAAGTAGTCTACCAGTGCCTCCACGAGACCGGGTATCGTATATTGTTCCTGCAGGATATCCACGGAAAGGCCCGCTTTTCGCACCGCGTTTGCAGTGACGGGACCGATACAGGCGATCTTGATTTTCGGAGGCAGGACAAAGCCCCCTCCCCCTCCCCTTCCCATGATCTCCAAAAAATTTGTCACCGTAGAGGGACTGGTAAAGGTGACGACATCCACCTTTCCCTGCTTGATCAACTCCTCAAGTTCATCCTTTTTTCTCCCTGAGTTCACCGTCCTGTAAGTGATTACGACCTCGACAGAGGCGCCGAGTTTTGCCAGGCCCCGTGGGATAACATCTCTGGCCTTCTCGGCCCGGGGGAGTAAAAATCTCTGACCCCTGACATTAAGTCCGGCAAAGGCCTCCACAATCCCCTCAGAAATAAACGTCTCCGGCACGAGATCAACCCGGATACCGAGTCTCTCAATCCTGGCCCCCGTTGCCGGTCCGATGGCACATATCCTGATACCCTTTAAATCCCGGATATCCCTCCCCCGTTCCCTCAGGCGGGCAAAGAAGAAGTCCACACCATTGGCGCTGGTGAAGATGATCCACTGATATTTCTCAAGCCCTTCTATGGCGCGATCCAGAGCCTGGAGGTCCTCGGGTGGAACAATCTCGATGATAGGAAAGTAGATCACCCGCGCGCCCTGCTCCCGGAGGAGGGCGGCGAATTCGTGGGCCTGTGCCTCAGGCCTTGTGATCACGATCCCCTTACCGAAAAGGGGTTTCTTCTCAAACCAGTTCAAGTCCTTACGGAGACCCACCACCTGGCCGACAACCAGAATGGCGGGAGGTGAAAAATGCCTCTCTTCCGCTTTCTTTACCATATCCTTAAGGGGACAGGCAAGGGTCTCCTGATCTGCCGTTGTTCCCCAACGGATCAGGGCTGCCGGCGTAGCGGCATCTTTGCCATGCTTGATCAGATTGGCTACGATATGGGGCAGATTTTTTACACCCATCAGAAAAACGAGGGTCCCGATATGGGATAGGGCCTCCCAATCTATATCTCTTTCTTCTCCAGTGGGATCCTGCTGGCCGGTCACAAAGGCTACGGAAGATGTGTAGCCGCGATGGGTCAGGGGGATGCCCGCATAGGCGGGGACAGAGACGGCAGAGGTAACACCGGGAATCACTTCAAAAGGGATGCCCACCCGAGCGAGCACCTGGGCCTCTTCACCACCACGCCCGAAGATAAAGGGATCCCCCCCCTTGAGCCTTGCCACGACCTGACCATGCCCTGCCTCCTCGATAAGCATCTGATTGATCTCCTTCTGGGAAAGGGTATGTTTTCCCCCTTCCTTGCCTGCATGGATCAGGCGAGCGGTGTCCTTTGCATGGCAGAGAACCTCCCGGCCGACGAGGTGGTCATAGATAACCACATCAGAGACCTGGAGGCATCTTACCCCCCTGACAGTGATAAGACCGGGGTCACCCGGCCCGGCCCCGATGAGATAGACTTTCCCTTTTTTCATCTTATGACTTACGACTTATGACTGATGACTGATTCCAGTATCTCCCGTCCACCCCTTGATGAGATGTTATCGGCCAGCTTCTTACCCAGCGCCTCGCCTTCTTCAATACGCCCTCTGACAGTATCCCTGATCATCACACGGCCGTCCTTATCCCCCACAAGACCCATCAATACCAGATCATCGCCGTGCCTCTTCCCGTAGGCGGCAATGGGTAGGCGGCAACCTCCACCCAGCCCATTTAAAAAGGACCTCTCCGCGGTCACTTCCAGCCACGACGATGGATGGTTAATAAAGGAGACGGTATCTCTCACCCTTTTATCATCCCTGCGGAGTTCTATACCAATTGCCCCCTGCCCGGCGGCGGGCAACATCATCTCTACCGGTATAAACTGAGATACCCGATGAACCCATCCCATCCTCCTTATCCCTGCTGCGGCAACGACAACGCCGTCGAGGTTATCCGTTTCCACTTTCCTTATCCTTGTATTCAGGTTACCCCTGAGAGGAACGATTTCAATTGCCGGCAAGAGATTTTTCATCTGAAACCCCCTTCGCAATGAGCCGGTTCCGATGCGGGCGCCGTGGGGAAGTTCATCCAGCTTTCTGCCGTCTCTCGAGATCAGGACATCCCGGGGGTCCTCTCTCTCCGTCATGGCTCCAATCTCTAAACCATCGGGAAGTTCAACAGGAACA
Organism: Syntrophales bacterium; assembly: GCA_030018935.1. Taxonomy (NCBI): domain Bacteria; kingdom Pseudomonadati; phylum Thermodesulfobacteriota; class Syntrophia; order Syntrophales; species Syntrophales bacterium. The sequence continues at coordinate 67,837 of JASEGZ010000006.1, read as the reverse complement.
TCTTTCATGCTGTGCACAGCAATATCAATCTCATCCCGGAGAAGCGCTTCCTCAATCTCCCTGACAAAAACACCCTTCCCGCCTATCTTAACGAGGGAGACATCCTGCATGATGTCCCCCTTAGTTTTAATCACGGTAATTTCTACCAGCAAGCCGGGAAATTTCTCCTTTAGCCTCTCCGCCACGCCGTGCGTCTGTTTCAGTGCCAGATCGCTACCCCGTGTCCCTATTCTCAATCGCCCTTTAATCTCCATTGCCATAATTACTCAAGCTATCAGCTATCAGCTATAAATTATCAGCTATAAATTATCAACCAGAAATTATCCTGTCTTCCTCCCCTTCATTCCCCCATCAGTCTATCTGCCCCGAAATATGTAAGGAGAGAGATGAATGCGACAGATTGGAAGGGATCTTTTAACATCCCGAAGAGGTGAGAATTGCAGGAGCAATCTGAGGAACCAAAGCGGGGTACCTCCCAGTCGGCGATTCCTTTTACAGCATGGGCAATTTCGCATTCAAGGCGGTCTTCCGTGCGCACGGGGAGGGCGGCGTGAAATTCGGCAATTGCCCTCAGATAATCAATATGCCAGAAGAGCTTCTTTTGCGCCCTTTTGTGTCTCTGGATACGCCTGGATAGATTTTTCCTGGCCGAACCAACATAGATATAGTACCCCTCTTTAAATACCACTTCACCGAGTTTTCCCACCTCTCTACTGACCCTTTCGGGAAGCCTGAGAATGAGGAGGTAACTCCCCCTGTCTTTGGCCTCCCTCACCACCTCTCTGTTTAGCCTGCAAACCATGGTAAAACGGTTTGGCCTCTCAAGGAACACCGCTTTCTCTGTGGGATCGAAAATATCCAATCTTCCTCTGTCCCTACGGGGATCACCTCGAATCCACCAGACTCGTCTGTTCCTCAAATCTTGCCAGGACAAAGAGCATGTCGGCCAGGCGATTGAGGTACCTGAGGATCTCGTCATTGGCGATCAGGCCCTCCATTTTGAGCCTTCCGGCCTTCCTCTCCGCCCTCCTGATAATTGTTCTCCCCACATCAATCTGGGCAGACACCACTGTCTCCCCCGGATAGATAAATTCACCCTTTAATTTTACATCCTTTTGCAGATCATCAATAATTTCCTCTAAACAGACGACATCACCCTCACCGATTCTCCTCTTCAACAGATGAACATCGGCAGGCAGGGCGGAGAGGTCCGCCCCTATGGTAAGCAAATCCTTCTGGACACTGAGGATAATCTCCTTCACCTTACCATTTTTTGCCATCGCTCTAGCCACACCGAGAGCGGAGCTGGCTTCATCCAGTGTCCCGTAGGTATCCGGTCTCGGATCGTATTTCGGAATCCGCTGTCCGCCGAGTAAACTTGTCTCGCCGCCGTCCCCTTTCTGGGAAAATTTCATCCCTTTCTCCTTTCCATATAGCTCGTGATAATTCTTGTCATTGCCTCGGCATTTCTGGCGGCATGCTGCGATATCTCTTCCATGGTTAACTCCCTCTCCCCGAGGCCATGACCATAATTATCCACCGAACAGAGAGCCGCATAAGATACATCCAGTTCTTTTGCAACTACCGCCTCACTGGCCATTGTCATTCCCACAAGATCCGCAAATTGCGACATCATCGCGATTTCAGCCTTTGTTTCCAGCCTTGGCCCTCTGGTCTGCCAGTAGATACCTTCCCTGACGACATCAAAACCGCATTCAATAGCTGCGTCAATGAGTCTCTGACGGAGATCTTCACTCAGGACCGGCGTAATGTGGACAGGTTCTACGGAAAAGATGGTCGGCCCTCCAAAAAGCATGATAAAGTCATGGGGGACAACGATCGTCCCGGGTTTTAGTCCTCGTCTCAGAGAACCGGTGGAATTGATCCCGATGACTTCTCTAACTCCAAAGTCTCTCAATGCCCTCAGGTTGGCCTGATGATTGATCAGATGGGGGAGGATATAATGCGGGGGTTCTTTACCATGCCTCGGTACAAGGATAACTGTATCGGAAAGGAAGACAATGGCCTGGCCGAACTCATTTTCCACCATCTTTTCCTCCAGGGGCCCAAAAATCTCCCTCCTCTGGAAGAACGCCGAACCGGCTATGATGCCGAGAGGTTCCATAAAATCTTAAGTCAAGTGCCTAAAGTTGGAAGTGCCTAAAGTGACCTAAAGTTCAAATTATTAGGGATCGTAACAGATGCATGGAGATTTGTCAAAGACTCGGTCATTCTATGGGAAATTTACCGGTTACTGACTGATCTTGCAATGTCAGGATAAATAATAGCATTTGACATCAGAGGGTTTAATGTGGCATACAGTCACATCCAGTGAAAAGGAGGCAAGCGCAATGGAAAAGGAAAGTCCCTTAATCCATGTTAATGAGAATAACTTTGATGAGGAAATCCTTAAATCGGAAAAGCCTGCCCTGGTTGATTTCTGGGCTCCCTGGTGTGGCCCCTGCAAGACGATAGGCCCGATTATCGCCGACCTCGCAGAGGAATACAGAGGGCGCGTCAAGGTTACGAAACTCAATGTGGATGACAATCCCAATAAAGCGGCGGCATATGGCATAAAGAGCATACCGACCCTTATTCTGTTTAAAGATGGGAAGGTGCTGGATACGCTTGTTGGCCTGGTAGCGAAGGATCGTCTGATAGAATTTGTCAACAAGGGTTTATAACCTGTAATTACTCAAGAGCCAAGAACCAAAAGAAAGTTATTTTCATTCTGTCTCCTGATTTCTGGCTCCTGAGTATGTTCCCCGCTTGAAGAGGTGAATTGTGTGTCGTAAGAAAGTTTTTCTGTTTATCCTTGCCCTGCTGCTCTCTCTGTCCGGATGTGCCTGGTGGAAACGTGCCGACATGACCAAGGCTACACCCGAAGCTCTCTACCAGCAGGGGTATAACCACTACGGGAAGGGTCGTTACGATAAGGCCATCAAACTCTTCCAGAGGGTGAAAGAGGAATATCCCTTGAGTCAGGTTGCCCTCCTTGCTGAGATAGGTATCGCCGATTCCCATTTCAGTCAAGGTGAATATGCGGAAGCTGAAATGACCTATAATGATTTTATCAATCTCCATCCGACGAATGAAAACCTCCCCTATGCGATATATCAGCTCGGTATGTGTCATTATAAACAGATGTCCAGTATAGATAGAGATCAGTCAGAGACATGGAAGGCACGGAAAGAATTTGAAAGACTGATCTCCCGCTTTCCCGGCAGCAAATTCTCCTTCCTGGCAGAAAAAAAGCTCAGGGATTGCAAAAAAAGACTCGGTGAACATGAGTTTTACGTGGGAAACTTCTACTTCAAGAAGAAGAGATATAAAGCGGCCTTGGGAAGATTTGAAACGATTACAAGAGACTACGCAAACCTCGGTCTCGATTACAAGGTAAGTTACTTCATCCGTGAGACCAAAAAACATCTCGCCGAGGAAGAAGCCCCAAAAAAATCGCCAGAGACAACACCCTCCCCCCAGGGTCCAGGGGCTCCCTGGTAAGGAAATATCTATTGAACAGAAATCTCACCATAGCCGTTACGGGGAAGGGAGGTACGGGAAAGACCGTTATCTCCTCAATAATGATCTCTCTACTGTCCCAGCAAGATGGACACCTTAAGATTCTGGCCATAGATGCCGATCCGGCTATGAGTCTCAGTAGTGCCTTAGGGATAAGGGTGAGGAAAACCGTGGGTGACATCCGGGAGGAAGTCTACAGGGATTCCCTCCAACCCACGCCAGGCAGCGTCTCGCTGGACCTGATGATAGAAAATCAACTCTGGGGCATAGTGGAAAAGACACCTGATTTCCAGTTCCTCTCGGTGGGACGACCTGAAGGGCCGGGGTGTTACTGTCTCATCAATGATATGATGCGTCACATGCTCGACAAAATGTACGGGAAGTTTGACTATACTGTCATTGATTGCGAAGCGGGCATGGAGCACATAAGTCGCCGCACCATACGTAACATGGATTTCCTCTTTATAGTCACCGATCCTACAAAAAGGGGAACGGAAACGGCAAAGGCGATCGAGGCACTGGCAAAGAAATTAGAAGTCAGATTTGCAAGATCCTGCCTGATAGTCAACAAGGTAACCGAGCAAGACCGTGATTTCTGCAGGGAATCGGGGATGGCAATCATGGGCACCATTCCGCTCGATGAAAATATAACCAGATACGACCGGGAAGGGAAACCGTTTCTCTTCCTCCCTGACGATTCCCCTGCCGTCATTGCCATAGCAGAGCTGATGACCAGAACTGTTTCCTCAACAGGGGAAAGCTCATGGAAAATGTGTTGCCACAAATATTCTCTAACCTTACCTCCTACCTCTCGGAGTACAAGGTCGTCTCTGAAGGGGAAATCAGGCAGGCAATAGGATCGGAGATCGAGAAGCTGGACAACGAGAGCAAGACCCAATTAGAAGAACAACTAAGGGGTGAGCCAGCAGAGATAATATTCGAGAGTATAGTCAGTAACCCCGTATCCATCTTTTCCCCATCCCTGGTGCGGAGAGATTATCTGGGGGAGGCCTTTTACGCCCCTCACGTTCACAGATCCTTCATGAATGAGATGGAACAAGCCTTCAGGAGACTCATCAGGACACGGGCTCCCATGATATTACCCCAACTGGAAACGGTGATCTCCTCCTTTCTAAAAAAATCAGGCTACACTTGTTTCACTATCGTCAATCGAGACGAACCGATAGACTCAAAAGAACTTACAGCAACAAAAGACAACACCAGTCTTCGTTTGCTTCTCCTCCCCACTATCGCCTTCGCCCATCAGTGTCCCGACGGGACCCAGGTAATCGTTGTTCCTACGGAAAATACCCCGGTACTCTTTATCCGTTTCTACAGAGAGCAACATAGCAAGGAAACGGACATCCAGGTATGGGTGGTGGATCCGGAAAAAGATACGGTAAGTCCCTTTTTCGGCAACTGTAGTGATAAAGAAATCGTTAAGAACTTTGACAGCCCTGACCTGAAAGAAAGGGCAACCCGCCATTTCCAAACGATGAAACTGTCCCCCCTCCGCTAGAGGGGCTATGGGCTCTCGCCTATCGCCTCTTGCCCCTCGCCTCTTTCCTCTTTATCTGCCAGATAGTCCTTTGTGCGGATTCCTCAGGTTTCGGGGAGGTATCTATGATCAGATGATTCTTTTCTGGAATCTCTGTAATCTCGTCAAAATCACCCTTCTGGGTCTGGAAAAGCTCCCACCGTCCGTCCGAGGTCTCGTCCGAATCAGACGTCCTCGCATGAAGACGCTCTTTAATGACCTCTTCCGGGCAGATGCACTCAATAACAAAGAAGTCGGCAAGGGCTTTTTCCGCCGCCCTCGCTGCCTTCATTCGTTCTTCTCGTCTTTTGTAGGAAGCATCAATAATGACCGATCTGCCCTCCTGGAGCTTTTCACATGCTATGGCAAGCGCCTTTTCATAAGTCCTCCGGGAGACCTCATCGGAATATATGCCTTTGCCAAAATCTTCGTAATGGCGTTCCGTGGGCGCGAGGTGGAAAATCTTCTTACGCAGAACGTCGGTGCGAATGACCTCGGCGCCAAGGCGGGGGGCAATATTTCTGGCCAGGACGCTCTTTCCCGTTCCCATCAGTCCTGCCATCAGGATCAGGGTCGGCTTTTCCAAGCGGGCAGCATAAGTGTAAGCCAGATCAAAATAACGAGAGGCAGCCTCCACAGCTACCCGACGTCCTTCCTCTCGCATGGTCTTATCATCTATCATGAAGCTCGTGACCTTACCCCGCACATAGGCGTAGTAGCATCTGTAAAAATTGAGAAGGGTATGGATATCACCATCACCGGCATATCCGATATAGGCCCTTACAAAGGCATCGGCATACTCCGTGTAACCGTTGTAGTCTAAGTCCATGACTAAGAAGGCCACCTCGGCAGCCACATCCTCAAACCTGAACCGTTCGTTAAACTCGATACAGTCAAATATGACAATGCTGTCGGTGATGCAGATATGCTCAAGGTGCAGGTCTCCATGGCAATCCCTGATTTTATGGTCCGCCACCCTTTTCCTGAAGAGGGCCTCCTTTTTATCCATAAAGTCATCGGCATAGGATTTGATAAACCGGTACTGGTATTCAGGGATGGTTATCTCGAGATAGGGTTTTGTCTGGGCAAAATTTTCGTCGTGGTTGCGGCGGATCGTCTCTATCCCCCCTGTCAGATTGATCCTGTCCCCCGTCGCTGCGTTCCTGTGGAAGTCCACCAGCTTTCTGGCGATGGCTTCCATGATGGAAACATCAACCTCCCCCGCGGCGAGCAGTTTTTTCAACATCCTCTCCTGGGGGAGTTTCCTCATCTTGACGGCATATTCAACGATATGTTCTCCCCTTCCCAGGACGATGTTGCCACCCACATCCTCACCGATCCCGACAACCTCAAGATACGTCTCCGGGGCCAGCCTCTGGTTGAGCCTCAGTTCTTCATGACAGAAGTACTTCCTTTTATCGAGGTCGGTAAAATCAAGAAAACCGAAATCAACGGCCTTCTTGACCTTGTAAACACAATCCCCCGCGATAAATATGTATGAGGCATGGGTCTGGATTAGTTCAACCCTCTCCGGCATGTGGGGATAGAATTCTGGTTTGCTCATCGTCTCGACCAATTTCGGATGGGTCATTATCTTACTCCAATCGCTTCCCGTGCGCAGTTTATAACATAAAAATTGTTAATTACACAAGTTGTGCCGTTCTTTCGGGGTTGAACTCTCGAGGGGAAAAGTGTTATTCTGTTTTTGCCTTTATAACTCTCTCTTTAGGCAAGAGGCAAGAGACGATAGCCTATCGCCCCTCTGGACAGAGGAATTCTATGGGTTTGCATAAGAACTACGACGTTATCGTGGTGGGAGGAGGTCACGCTGGCTGTGAGGCGGCCCTGGCTGCGGCAAGGATGGGCTGTACAACTCTTCTCTTTAACATCAATCTCGATTCCATCGCTCTGATGTCGTGCAATCCGGCGATCGGCGGCCTGGCCAAAGGTCAACTCGTCAAGGAAATTGATGCCTTGGGCGGCGAGATGGGAAAGGTCGCCGACAGGACAGCCGTCCACTTTCGTCTGCTGAATGCCTCGAAGGGACCGGCCGTCCAATCCACACGGTTCCAGTGTGACAAGCAGCTTTACCGGCTTGCTATGAAGGCCATCCTGGAAAAGGAGAAGAACCTGCATCTCCGCCAGGCCCTTGTGGATCGCCTGATAATCGCCAGAGGCAGGGTGATTGGTGTGGAGGATAATACCGGTTTCTTTTACGGCGGGAAAACCGTGATCATTACCACAGGAACGTTTCTGAATGGATTGATCCACGTCGGTACTGCCCATTACCCGGCGGGCCGGGCCGGTGAAATCGCCTCCATTCAACTGGCGGCCTGCCTTAAGGAACTTGGTTTTGAAATGGGCAGAATGAAGACGGGAACCCCCCCAAGGTTAAGGGCCTCATCCATTGATTTTTCAAGGCTGGAACGCCAGGACAGCGATCCCGATCCGCAGCCCTTTTCTTTTACCACAGAAAAACTGCGTGAAGAGAGGCTTCCCTCGTATTTCAGTTCTACAACACAGGAAACACACCGGCTCATCAGAGACAATATCGGGCAATCTCCACTTTACTCGGGCATTATCAGAGGGATCGGCGCCCGTTACTGTCCTTCCCTCGAAGATAAGGTGATGCGCTTTGCCGATAAAGAAAAACATCCGGTGGTTCTCGAGTTTGAAGGTCTCGACACCGAGGAGATTTACGCCAAAGGTCTGGGCAACAGCATGCCGCCTGCACTTCAGGAAGATATTGTCCACAGCGTTCCCGGCCTCGAACAGGCTGAGATCATGCGATCAGCCTATGCTATCGAATATGATTTCGTACAACCGACACAACTCAGAAGGACCCTCGAAACCAAACTCGTTGCCGGTCTATACCTCGCCGGACAGATCAACGGTACTTCCGGCTACGAGGAGGCTGCCGCACAGGGGCTGTGGACCGGCATCAACGCCGCACTGGCGGTACAGAAAAAACCTCCCTTTATTCTCCACCGGTCTGATGCCTACATGGGGGTCATGATTGATGACCTTGTGATCAGGGGTGTTGATGAACCGTACCGGATGTTTACCTCGAGGGCTGAATACAGGCTGATCCTGAGGGAGGATAACGCCGCCATCCGTCTGATGGGTAAAGGATATGACCTGGGTCTGATCTGTCGGGAGCATTACGAACATCTCCAGGAAAAGGTCCGGCAGGTGGAGGAGGGCATTAAAAAGCTCTCTGCCGTAAAAGTCTACCCCAACCCAGATGTCAACACGACCCTTGTCAAAATGGGATCTAAACCAATTAAAAATCCGGCAACTCTGTACCAGCTCCTCAAACGGAATGAAATCACCTACGATGATCTGAAAGTTTTCGCTGGATGGGAACCGGTATTGGATCGGATGGTCAAAAAGCAGATCGAGATCGAGGCTAAATACGAAGGGTACATAAAACGGCAGGTCGAGGCGGTCAAGAAGATGGCCGAACTGGAGGACAAAAAAATCCCTTCCTACGTGGACTACTCCTCCATCCCGGGACTTTCCACCGAATTGAAGATGAAATTAACCAGATTAGAACCTGCTACCATCGGACAGGCCGAGCGGATACCGGGGATGACGCAGGCCGCCCTTACGGCCCTCCTGATTACGATAAAGAAGATGGAAATAGAAGCGGCCCTCCGCAAGGAATAGAGATAATCCACTTTTACTTTCCCCGACTACAATCCTGACAGGACGGATTTCTCTTCACTTGGAGGAAATTCATCTCCCCTGACAGGCCGTCCCAGAGCAACAATCTGTTTGTCAGCAGTTCTCCTTTACCCGTAAGGTACTTAATGACCTCGGTCGCCTGGATGGAACCGATCACACCAGGGGTCACCCCGATGATCGGGAAGGTTTCCGCGGGAGGACTCTGGGGAAAGACGCATCTAAGGCAGGCCGTCTGGTGAGGTATAACTGTCATGACCTGGCCGTGGAATCCCCTGACGGCGCCGTGAAAAAAGGGGATATGACGTGTAACGGCAACACTGTTCAGGAGATATCTGGCGGGAAAATTGTCCAGCGCATCAACGATCAAGTCGGCATCCCCCACAATCTCGTCTACATTTGTTTCCCCAATCGTGCAGGAGATCACCTCTACCTCCACATCAGGGTTCATGGCCCGTATCTTTTCTTCTGCTGAGGCTGTTTTTTTTCTGCCCACGTCGGAGGGCCAGTGTAGGGTTTGCCTGTTGAGGTTGCTCACGGAAACGGTATCATTATCGGCGATTACAATACACCCGACGCCTGCAAAGGCAAGGTATGTGGCTATCGGTGAGCCCAACCCCCCCGCCCCGGCGATCAGAATTTTAGCCCTCTTGAGTTTTTCCTGACCCTCCCTCCCGATGAGGGAAAGCTGTCGGTTGTACCGCCTCAGTTCTTCCTCGGTTATCATTTCCGGCTCTTCAGGCATATTATTAGGTATTTAGGCTAAAGGCTGAAGGCTGAAGGAGCCTGATAGCCTCCTAACAGTCTTCAGTCTTCAGTCTCATTTTCTGTTAGGTCTCGGATTTGTCACCTGCGCCTCTCCAGCAGCCTGGGTCAGCAGCCATGAGATCGCTTGTATAGGTATAGGCCCTCCTCCTGCACCCCCCGCAGATATATCTGTACTGGCATTTTCCACACTTGCCCTTCAGATTTTCCCTGTTCCTTATAACTTTAAGCAATTCCGCATTTTCCCAGATATCCTTTAATTTTTCCTTTTTTAAATCACCCACTTCCAGGGTCATTATATCTCCCGTCGTCACTTTCCCGGAAGCGGTTATAGAGTAACTATATATGCCGCTGACACACCCCACGCAGAAATCGTAAAAATTGCAAGGTTCGTTCGGATCAGCGCAGATCCTCTTACAGTATTCGTCTTCGGCAACAATATAGCGGTTTTCAAAGGACACTTTCTGCCATCCATACCGGTCTTGCGCTTCCACTAAGTACCGCTGTGCCCTTTCCAACTGCTCCTTTGATAAGGTCCATTCTTTTCCCTCAGAGGCCCTCCCCAACGGCAGAAACTCAACCATGGTAAAATCCATCCCCATATTCATGGAGAGCTCTACCATTTTCCCCAGCTCATCATAATTCAGGTTCGTAAGTGTCATGATCAATATTACCTTGGGAACACCGACCTTCACCAGGTTCCTGAGAGCATCCATCGTCCTCTGGAAAGACCCTTCCCCTCTATTCCAGTCATGATTCTTTTCCATACCATCCACGCTAATCTTTACCTGGGAAAGACCAGCCCTTGCCAAATCCCGGCAGAGACGCTCATCTAAAAGATAACCGTTACTGTTCATCGCCACACGTATCCGGCTGGATGCATATCTCACTATCTCAACCAGATCTTCCCTCAAGGTTGGTTCCCCCCCGGCAAACATCACTATCTCAGTGCCCGCTTCGGCAATATTATCAATAATACTAAATACCTCTTCTGTACTCAATTCATGATGAGGGGGGTCTGGGGAACCCGGAGGATAGTACTTGGCATCGGTAAAACAATACTTGCAGTTCAGGTTACAGGCATCGGTGAGACTAAACCAGGCAAAGAGGGGCTTACACTCCGCCACTGCCCGGTAAAACTTCTCCCGCGTGATATCTACAAAATTGCCTCTTTCATCTTCCATCTGGCTTGCTCGGTCAGTAAAAATTTGAGGCAAGGGGCTATCACCTATCGCCTCTGGTGAAAATTCGCGGTCTTCCGTAGAGCACAAACTACTGGTTATCCGGCCTTACATCCAGAATCTGTACCTCATAGTGAAGTTCCATTCCTGCCCATGGTACTCTCCAACACCCTTCCGCTCTGGTCCTTCAGGGTAAGATGCATACTAACAACGGTGCTCTCCCCAATCACCATGGCCTCACCACCACCTTAATGCAAGCATTCAGCCATCAGCGATCAGCAATCAATAAATTGTAGCCGCAGGCTTTAGCCTGCGCCTTAACTTACGCAGGAAAACTTGCCCCCGGAGTTGTGGACTTCCCCTTGTATCTTTCTGCTTTTGCTGATAGCTGATAGCTGAACGCCTATTGATTGCTAATGTTACTTCTTTAAGAGCCTGTCCCGAAAAAGATTTTCCAGACCTTCCGGTAAGTTCCGAATGTCATCCATCAGATAAACCGTCCCCCGGGGATACCGTTCCAGTAGAAACTGTCTTGTCTGGAGATTACACCCGCACCCGATAGTTATGAGTTCGATCCTGTTTTTCTGGCAGTACTCCAGGGCATCAACCACGTTCAGCCCGCAATTTGCAGCCCCATCGGTAATATGAATGATCAACTTTCTTTTATCGTTCCTTTTCATGAGCATGGCGGCGGCTATGATTGCCTGACCCGTCGGGGTCTGGCCTGTAGGAATTATGGTGTATAATTCACCTCCCTGGTATAGCCGTACGAGATTGCACTGGCGGGTCTGTTCCTGATAACCGAAAACCTCCAGACGATTAAAGAAACCCTTTGCCGCTTCCGTAAGGGAGACAAAGGTCTGCTCCGCCACCGTCCACGCTCTATCGGTTATTCCCCTTCCTGCCATGGAGGCTGAGGCATCTGCTACAATACTGATGTTCCATGAGTAGTCAGAACCTGAAATGTCTTTCCTTTTAAATATCTTACCATCCAGAGGTACTCGATATAGTCTCCGGGCATCTATCTTTCCCATATCCACGCCCCTTATAATACCTTTTATTCTCGCTCTTCTGATCAGGGCCTTCTGTCTCTGGAATATTCTCTTTAAACGTTCCACCTGTGATTGATCTGCACTTACATTGCATTTGGCAACTGCCCGGGTGAAGCTTGTATTCATTGCCTTTGCCTGAGGATCCTCAACAGCCACCGATATATGCTGGGTTAAATCAGACTCTCCCTCATCCAGCTTGAAACTGATCTGAGCGGCAAGTTCCTCATCAAGCCCCGCTGGCTCCTCTTCTTTATTATCATCCCGGTCAGGATTCTCTTCCTTTTCTTCTCTCAAGGCCTCGGGCGTTTTGACCTTGGGGGCGGCCTCATCCTGAATATTCACCCCATCGGGAGAGGGGACAAACTTTTCCCACTCTTCAATGATCGAGCAAATGCGGTCCCACATCTCAAGGTATATCTCGACTCTTCTATTTCTCCTCTCGGCCAGTGTGGAAAGACCCTTTAGCTCTCTAATGGTCTGAGAATATTCCAGCAAGATTTCTATCAGATCGTCATAGTAATGGTGAAGATTATCGGGCAAGGTTTGAAAGAACACCATTCCCCGCCAGATACTCGCCAGACTTGCTGCGGTTGGCGGGAGTGAAGGATCCCTTTCCCTTTTGCGGATAAGAAATCCCCAATATTTTGAGAGGTAAAGGTGCCAGACGGTGGGGCGGACCAGTTCAGCGATGTACAGGTCTTCCACGACAGAGATAAAACTACTCAGATAATCTTTTAGCCCTTCCGGTAATGGGGAGCGCCGTTGTTTGACCTGGTCTTTTACCCAGTCACCCCATTCAATACACCCAAAGGCCTCGCGGACAACCTGCCCCACCAGAAGGTCAATTTTTCGGAAAGGAACGGGATACATTCCCCTGACTTCAGCCGGCTCCAAGACAATAGAATTATCTGGAGAAGCGGACATGCCCCGCCAGAAAACAGGTTTGACATTAATGCCGATGTGACCGGCTACCTTGCGCATGGCAGTCAGAACTGTAGCCAGCTCAGTAGCCTCATGACGGGAATAATTCTTCCGCCAGTATCTGGAGTACGCCTTTTGAGGGCCTTCTGGAGCTATGTAATTCTTGGCTGGTGCATTATTACTCTCGGCAATTTTGATATTCACCGGTATCAACCTCCCTGCGACGGAATATAGCCTGGTGGAACATATCGTTCGTAACGACGGGGTTCTACCTCCGTATCACCCGTTTCCACATGGATGGAAAGGAGCAACGATTCGAGGATATCCATTGATATCTGAAGGCTATAGATAATGGCCTCCCGTAAAGGCGCCCCCGTGGCGGCAAGTTCCGCAATCATCAGGCTGTGCCTTATAGAGATATCAATAGGTGACTGTTTGTTGCTTCTCAATTTATTCACTATGTTGAGAATGTCACCCGCCACAGACGGGGAAACGCCAGTTTTAAGGACAAGGATCTCCTTTTCTATACTTACAGGAGGGTATTCAAGACGGATGCGGTAAAACCGGTCCTTCAGGGCGGCATCCAGTTCATCCGTACCTGAAAATTCTACACCTTCATTCATGGTGGCAAAAAAGATCACCCGGGGAGCTACCTCAACAAGGCCAAGCTCATCAATCCAGATGCTTCGCTCCTCTGACAGTACCGAAAAGAGCTCATTCAAGGCATGGGGGTTCTCAGACCTGTTGATCTCTTCCAGATGGATGACACACCCTGGGACACGAATGACCCTGGGAAATAAGAAACTCTGATAAAAGGTTTCACCATCTTTCAACCTCTGCTGCCCAAAAAGCTGCCCGGCCTCTAAAAGGAGCCCTACCTGAAAGATGGCCATAGGTCTCTGATAATAACTGGCAAACTGTCTTATTAGAGAGGATTTACCGCACCCCTGATTACCAGTTATGAGGATGTTAATCGGATGCCTCTCCGAGAGCTTCTCCAGCCTGTCCATGTTAATCCTGTCCTCCTCGAGGACAAAAAAGTAGGGGTCCAGTGATGGAACCTTCAACTGTTTTGCAAAGTCAACCATGTTCCCTCCCTTAAGATTTCAAATACCACACCGTTTATCTTCACTGTGCCCAAGGGGAAAAGATCTCGTCGGGGTGATCAAAAATATAACCCAGGCTTGTTCCTGCATCCTCCCGGGTAGCCCTGGCCTCCTCTTCATCGAGATTCATTGAGGCAATCCACCGTTCCAACAGTACTCCGCCGGGTTTCCACATCTCCATCGTCTCCCGTTCCGAGACCCAGGCCTTGATCCTTACCCCATGCTGCCGGAGTATCTGCCAGATCTCCTCACTTTTGCGCCTGTCGCAGTACACCATCATGACAGCTTCTGCCAGACCAAGGTTCACAGAAGGGTTGCGATCATATTTGATACAGGGGATTACCTCCTCTTCTACGTACCGGTCAAGCTTTCGGGCCAATTCATCAAGCCATGGCCTTTCTCCCAGGACAATCCACTTCCCCCAGTATTGAAGAACCTCACCGTTGGTGAGCTCTTTGCCCTCATATACCGTGTACTTCTTGCCCTCGAAGATTTTTGGGTGGAAGACAAAGATAAAATGGGACTCCGGTTTGTCTACAATCATCTTTTTTTTATCACCCCCCTGCCGCAAAAGGAATAATGCTTACCTCATCGCCATCCTTCACAGGAGTGGCCAGCCCGTCCAGTGATCGGAGGTTCTGTCCATCAAGGAAGATCATGACAGAACTACTGATCCCCCCTTTTTCATCAACCACTCTGCGTCTAAAGCCGGGGAATTTACTGTCAAGATCATCAATGCACTCCCCCATGGTTTTCCCCTCACAGGTAGCCTGATCACTGCTACCGAACCAGTCTTTCAATGAACCCGGAATTATTACCGTAATGCTCATTTTCCTTCACCATAATTCCAAAATGTTATTAGCCATAGCGCCTGTCCCCAGAATAGTTGCACCCGTCTATCAGACGAAATAAAACTATTAAAATTACTCCTGCTTTTTCTGAATTTTCAAGCAATAAATCATACGGCGTTTAATTCTTTATAAGCTGGAGCCTCTTTTGAACATTGGCTGCTTTTTCCATCTCTTTTTTTGCTTCGTAGATGGACTGAAGCTTTTCGAGATAGGCCACGAGGGCCTTCTTCCACCCGTTCGCTGAAGCCGTATCGGCAGCGACCTGCAAAATCATCTCAGGGCACCTGTGATGTCGCACAAGCAAACCGGTGGCAATGAGTTTCGAGAGGGGATCCTCTATGTTGGCAATTTCCTGTTCCATTGCACCCTCCCTCCCATGCCTGAGAGTCTTGAGGAAATTCCTGTACTCCCCGGGAAGCAACCTTTCATCAACCTGATCAAAGACACCTTTTAAAAAGTTGTAAAAGTTCTTGTTCTTAGGATCATGTTGCACAGAGTCTATCTGTAAATAATCACGATCATCGAAATCCTCAAGGACAGCGACGTTTACGGCGTATTTTGTCAGGTAAGCCATGGCCAGGATGTTCAGATCGCCGCTTTTCTTTATCTCTTCTATGGCTTTAGAGAAGTGGAGTTCGGCGATCCTCACCTTGCCGATTAAATAGCTCTTTTTATAACTTTCCAGTTGATGGAAGCTCACATTTTTCCAGTTAGGGACAGGCTTTGCTCCGCACCCGACAAGCAAGATAGAAAAAGCGAATAAACATAAAAATATCTTCATGGAAGTTTTATCTCAGGTTTCTCTTTAAAGGGTATCTTTCTGTTCAATTCCTTTACCATGTCGTTAATAGAATTCACGGTCGCCTCGATCTCGCTTCTCAATAGTCTAAGATCCGTTGTGGCGTCAGCCGTATCAGCGCTGATCTTGACGACATTATCAAGGGCGGCATCTATTCTCCCAAGCTTAACAAGCAAGTCTTCAAGGATTTTGCGCACCAGGGACAGAAGTCCCTCTTTCCCGTACATCGTTTCATCAGTCTTTGCCGCCATCGTATCCACCTTTTGAAGGATGGAATCAACCCGGACGGTGACTTGCTCGGAGTTTTTCAAAATTTCTCGCACATCGTCTTTAAGGATGGAATCAACTTGAGCGGTGATTTGCTCGGAGTTTCTCAGAATTTTCCGCACGTCGCCCTGGGGATCAGCCAGATTCGCCGTCACTTTTTCGACATTTGCCGTTATCTTATTCACTTCTTCAAAGATTGGCTGGAGTTTCTTTATCGCCTCGTTGATGTCACTGGCTGTGGTCACCTCTGGCACTTTTTCCTTTGACAACACAGGACTGCCCAAGTCATCCGTCAAGACGACAATACGGGAGGAACCGATGAAAGGTTTATTGACGATGAACCTGCTGTCTGACCTTATCCACTTGACGTGACGTTCCGGTACCCTGATCTTGATAATAACACTTCCGTTCTCACTGAGCTCTAAGCTATGGACAACACCTATCTTGAAACCCGCAAAAACGACGGGCATCCCCTCTGTCAGTTCTTCGCCCGATTTCGACGAGAGGGTAAAGGTATGTACTTCCTCAAAGATTCCCTTTTTATAGGCTACATACCCTAAGGAGCCAATGATCAATAGTGTCGTCACAATGATAAACAACCCAACTTTGAATTCAATTTTTTTAGCAGGCATCACTCATCCTGTAACGGTCTTTGTTCCATGTATAGTCGAAAATATGGCACTGTGTAAACAGATCGTCGCTCGTTTTTATGGCCTCGTCAATAAAGGAGGCATCTTTAAGATCCGGTATTATCGTAAAAGGTCTGTCAATCACGATGACGGCATCCGCGACCATCGCGGCCCTCAAAAGCATCGCACAAAACCGCTCTCTGTTAGTTAAAGCAGAGTTTCTTTTATATGCCGTGTTTTCCATGCCATATCTTCGCAGATATTCAAAGACCATATCCTCCGCTTCCGTTCTCGGTAGATTCTGGTGATACTCCCTGATCAGGGCAATATTGATCCATACATCAAGGTTCGAGATGAGAGGCGCATCAAGGGAAACCAAACCCAGCCGCCCTTTGTTTTCTGTGATAAATTCTTCCAACTCTCTGTTGAGTATATCTCTGTCTTCAAAGAGCCTTAAATAGACCTTGCGATTAATGTCAGCACCTCAATGATCACGATAGAGATAAAGACCTTTACCATCCCATTTAAGACCGAAACGGGGATACTTGTCAACTCGTTGGAAGCAGTCATACCGCATCGTATGGGAAGTAATGTAATAAAAAAGCCAAAGGTGGCACATTTTAAAATGAGAATAATTATATCAGAAAAATCAACCGAAGTTAATAGAACACGGGTATAAGCGTCCAGACTCATCCCCAGTATAATCCTGGAGAATAATAAACCGCTTGTCAAAACCACAATGGAAAAAAGGCTGCTCAATAAGATAAGTGATATCATACCATTGATGATCCTTGGTAAGAACAGGTAGTTGATAACATCAATATTAAACACTTCCAACGTTTTTAATTCCTTATTGACTTTCATCACGGCAACTTCGGTATTAATGGCAGAACTTGACCGCAGGGCAATCAGCATTACAGTAATAAAGGGGGACATTTCTGTAACCACAAAACCCATCAAGATGCGCCCTAAGTATTCTACCAAACCCAAATCTTTAATAACTTTAAAAACGATGCCGGTCAAAAGTGAACCAAAGATAACCGAAGCAGTTATAAATAAAGGTAAAATCTGGACAGAGGTAAAATATATCTGATCGATGAGAACCATCTTCATGGCGCTGTTGTAAGTTTTTCTGTCAAACATCCTTAAAATGACCCGCATGGCAAAGGAAATGGTATCCCGTAATGATCTGGTTGTGTTGAGAGAGGCATCGCCTAAACGTTCTATGGCAGCAATCATGATGATTTCGTAAAATTCTGGTTTACAAAGCTTAGTTGATAAATTTAAGAAATAGAGAACAGCTTATCACCGGAAATTATGAAGGCATAAGCGGTAAACTTGCCGTCATGACTTAGACTGATATCAATCCCGGCAGGCTTATCTTTTAAGTATACGAAGGGGGGGCCTAAGGCGCCTTCGGAACGCCGTATCTCAATTTCTTCTGGAGTCCGATTCAGAAATACCGAGAGATGTCTTCTGATAGTTTCACGCAGAAAGGCCGATTCATCTTCATATTCCGCTATAGCTTCCGCGACTGGAGGAAGAAGGTCTACCTTCCAGACGACTGAATCTATTCCTCCTGAAAGATCCATGGTTCCGATACAGTGTATGTAATCGCAGGTAATGAAGATTCTTATTGTAACTTTACCCCACGGTGTATCAGTAATTCCAGGAATATGGTCATTTTCGAGGGGAAACCTGCCTGCCCTTTTACAATTTTCTGGGCAGCTTACTTTATAAAGTAACGGTATGAAAGGAGCGCCAGAGATAGATTTTCTTATAATCTTATACGCAGTTTCCTTACCGGCCCACAAAGCCCAGAGTACGATATCGGGATGCGAAGAGTCAAATATTTGCCTCTGCTCATCTGGAATAAAAACGCGGTTGACGAAGCGTATATTCCGGCTCTTTCCCCTCGCACCGGCATCGGTCAAGTCCACTATATCGTTGCCCACGTAAGACAAAGTAATCTTCCTCCAGTTGCGCCAAGCGTTTTATAATTTCCTCGGCATAGTATCGTTGCGCGCGGAGACCACTATGCTCCGTCTTTTGTGGTTCGAGGACACTCACGAGCGCGGTAAAACGTTCACCAAACTTAGGAATTGTCCCGTAGGTCTCCTGACCGTCACCCCGGAGATAAATACACATAACCTTACAATTATCAACATCCTTGATAAAACGGCCCACGCCGTAAGAGAAATTTTCCGCATCCACACGGCCGGTACGGGAACGCCCCCCCTCCGGGAAAATCATCAGAGGCTGCTTCTTCCTCAAGAGGTAGGCACACTTATCGAGTGTCTTTTTCATTTCTTTGCGATCGCCGCCGCGATTGATAGGAATACATTTGGCCAGGTAACAGAACACCGTCAGGAAGATGCTCCGCTGAAAATTATCCCGTTCCGGTAAATTCCACGGAAGCACTCGATAATGCCTGAGGTGGGTGCATAACGATGCAATTGAATAGGTTAAGAGCATAGAATCAACCATCGTCAGGTGATTGGCACAGATGATCCATGGACCTTCATGCTTTTTGAGTTGCAGGGAAAATTCCCGCCTGAGTTCCTTGAGGCCCCTCACCCGGTATCTCATCAGTTTGATGGCAGTGAAATATAGTGGGCCAAGGATAAAGATTGCCATCCAACCCAGAATATATTGAAGTTGTAAAAGCCCTTTGGTTACACTTGTCATCATCACCCATTCTCCGAACTTATCGGAAACAAACTATCCTTCAAAGAATTATGATACCTGCTTAATAACATTTTTGGAGACATCGAAAAACTTTCGCCTTAATTATACCCTGATATTAAGCAGTCACTTCTACTTTACCCTTTATAATCTCCAGTGCATCTCCTATGGTTCTTATTTTATCCGCCTCATCGTCTTCTATGCTGATACCAAAAACATCCTCGCATTTGATAATAACATCTACGAGACGTGCGGAATTTACCTTGAGATCATTTAAGATATGGGTATCTCTCGTAGCTTTTTCAAGCTCTTCTGGATTTTTTGCGTAAAGTCTCAAAATATTTGTTAATTCTTCATAGATTTTCTTTTCGTCCATACTTTTCTCCTCGTAAAAATTTTTTTAAATTATCCTTCCCATTTCTTAAAAATCAAGCAACTGTTGACATCACCAAAACCGAAAGCCGCCTTGGCAATGATTCGCAACGCTGGAAACTCCATACATGTCCGCGGTACCTTCTCCGAGAAAGAAGCGATGTCTGGGTGGATATCCTCACAATTAAGTGATGGATGAAGGAATCCTTTGTAAAGCTGCAAAACAACCGCCACACTTTCTATAGCCCCGGCTGCTCCCAGGCAATGGCCGATTACTGACTTGGTGGCATTGATATAGGGAAAGTCTCCGGGGCCGCGTCCCAGGACCTCTGACCAGTTCTTCACCTCGAGGGGATCGGCAAAGGTGGCAGTCAGGTGACCGTTAATACTGTCTATCTGACGGGCATCAATGCCTGCATCAGCGATAGCGCCTCTGATACAGCGCCTTACCCCATCTGGATTGGGAGCTGTCATAGAACCACCGGTCCTCTGTCCGCCACAGTTAACATATCCTCCAATAACCTCTGCGTATATGCGCGCCCCACGCTGCAAAGCGCACTCTAATTCTTCAAGCATAAGAATAGCCGCCCCGGCGCTGGGGACAAAACCGTTTGCCGTTGCACTCATGGGTCGTGAAGCCTCTTGCGGCCGGTCGTTAAACTTGCGGGCGATGACGCGCATCGCATCAAAACCGGCCCATATATAGGGAGACGCCCCTTCAGATCCGCCGGCCAGGATACGTTTGGCCAACCCTACACGGATCCTCCACGTGGCATCTATTATCGCCTCGTTTCCTGTACTACAGGCGGAGGAATTTGAGGTTACCTGGTTTCCCAATGCCAGTAAGCCGGCAATACGGGCGCTGGTTCCGCTGTGCATGACCTGTTCCGCAACGGTGCTTCCCAGACGGCGGCTCTTACCCTCGTTAACCATGGGAACAAGTATCTTGGCAATCGTATCCATGCCGCCGATGCCGGAGCCGACGATTACACCCGTGTCCCAATCCACTACTTCACCTTCAGGGTCGGGTACGATAAGACCTGCATCATTCCAGGCATCCACGGAGGCAACGGAGGCATACCCAATATTGTCATTCATCGAGAGCAGTTTTTCCTCGTCAAAATATCTCTGCCGGATACTCTCAAAATCCTGGGGAATACCACCTATCTGACAGGAGAAATTTAATGCCGCAAGCTCCAGCAAAAATCGAATGCCTGAGCGACCCTCCCGGAGAGCCGCCTCAAAGTTATCTAAACCATGGGCATTGGGGGCCACAACCCCCATGCCTGTTACGACAACTCTGTTTCTCATCTATAAATAACTCCCTAACCCGGACAAGCCGGAACCAAATCCTCAGCCACCGTACAGCCCCCCGTTTACATGGATAACACTACCGGTAATGTAAGAGGCGCCTGTCGCGAGAAAGGCTACCACCTCGGCCACTTCCTCGGGACGTCCCATACGGCCCAGAGGGATGCCGGCAAGGACCCTTTCCCGCACCTCTTTCGGCAGATGTTCCGTCATGCCCGTATCAATAAACCCCGGAGCAACTGAATTTACCAGGATATTGCGCCCGACCAACTCCTTGGCCAGGGATTTTGTAAAGGCATCGAGGGCTGCCTTTTCCATCGTGTAGGGGATCTGACCGGCGTTACCCGTGTGTCCCACGACACTGGATATATTTATGATACGTCCCCTGTTCTTCCGGAGCAAGAATAAACGCAATATTCGTTTGGTAAGGTACCAGACGCCCCGTACCATGGCGCGTTGCGCGTCGAATTCCGCAATTTTCATCCCGTTGATTGCGCTATTGATGGTAATTCCCGCATTGTTGACTAAAACTTCAACCTCCTCTGATGCCCCTTTTAAATGGGAAACCATCGCTTCCACCTGATCGAGATCTGTCAGGTCTGCCTGGAGAAGAAAACTATCCCTGACTTCAGAAAGAACGGCCTTTGCCCCCTCCTCATCCTCACTGCCCCGGTAGTGAATGCATACCCGGAATCCCACCTTTCCAAGGGCTCGACAGCATGTAGCGCCGATACCCGTGCCACCGCCGGTTACAATGGCGACCGGTTTCTCGCTCATAAACCACCTCCTATTGCGTCTCTTCTTCCACCCTCAGCATTAGAGGAGACCAGGAAAGTCCCGCTCCTACCACAATAATGGCGATATAATCCCCGGGGCGGAGTTCATGCCAGTGTTGGCTCAAGACACCGGGGGCGCCGGCCGCCGCCGTATTGCCGAAATCCACCACATTGGACCAGTGATTATCTTCCTCGATACCCGTAAGCTCACAGACAGTACGCAGCATACCCCAATTTGCCTGATGGCCGATAAATTTTAAGCGCTCCGCCTTTACAGGAAAAGACGGTAACAACTGACGTAACAATTCCGCCGTCTTACGAATGGCAAATTTCTGCACTGCATTCCCGTCCTGCCGGAAGTAGTCCAGCCGGGGGACATTCACCTTGTCCCAGTCTGAGGGTTTCGCACCAAAATCAGATGTAATACAGGCTATCCGTGAAGGGACGGTAGTGGATACGACAGCAGCGGCGCTCGCATCACCGAAAAGCACGGCGCTACTTCGATCAGAATAATTCATACAAAGAGTGCTGGTTTCCGGGACAACCACTAAGGTGAAAGGGGGCAACGCCTCCGGCTTCATCTTATTAAGGAAATTGATCTGCATGCCGAAAGTCGAACAGGCCGAGTGCATATCAAAGCCGGGGACTTCGATTTCCAATTCCGCCGCGATGACAGATGCCTCTGCAGGGGAGACATTATCGGGAGCGGAACTCCCCGAGATGAGAAGCCCGATATCTTCTTTTTTGATTCCAGCCTGCTCAAGGGCCATCCGGGCAGCAGCGGCTCCTATCTGGGCATGATTATACATGCTGGCTTCAAGCGCCGCCCGTATATCGCGGTTTTTTGTCATCTTTATATAATCCAGAGGAAGAACCGTGTGGCGGGTGCGGATACCGACCCTCTCGAGAATCCACTCATCGGTCGTTCCTATATCCAGCTCTTCGAGAAACTGATTGGTAATGATGTTTTCTGGGAAAAAATGACCTAGACCATGAAGATAGAGCATAAATTACACGATCTCCCTTCCGATGATCATATCTTGGACCTCCCGGACACCCTCATAAATATCAATAATATGAACATCCCTTGCCAGTTTTGAGATCTCATATTCTGAGATGAAACCATAACCGCCATGGAGATGGAGACCCTCGTTAGCACAGAAGAGGGCTGCTTCTGCGGCGACATTCTTGGCAAAAGAGGCGTAGATACCTCTGTCCGGGGCATTTTCCTGAACCTTGCAGGCTGCCCTTATCAGCGCCAGATCTGCCAGTTCAACTTTTTTCCACATCTTAACTAAAGTATCCCGTGCGATGGGCAGGTCACAGATCCTCTGTCCAAATTGTCTTCGTTCTTTTGTGTATGCCAGTGTGATGTCCAGGGCCCTCCGGGCAAGGCCTGCACCAATTGCCGCTACCATTGGCCGGGCGTAGTCAAGAACATCTATGATATACTTGAACCCCAATCTCCTGTCGCCTATTATCTGGTCATTCTCGATGACAACATCTTCAAAGGTCACACTGGCAGTATTTGAGAGACGCTGACCTAATTTATCTTCCGGTTTGCCGATGAGTATCTTCCCGCCATAGGGAAGAGCGATCTCTTTACTTTCGAGAACAGGGGAAGTTGCATCATGGCGGGATGTTGGTGGTAAAGGAACGATCGCACAGGCCATAAAATTACCGGTAGGCTTCCCGACTTTGCACAAAACGGTGAATTGTGAGGCATAGGAGGCATTGGTAATGAAGCATTTTGCACCGTTGAGGAGGTACGTCCCCTCGTCCCTTTTCCTGATGAAAGTCGTCATGGCAGAGTTATCGGAACCGGCCCCCGGTTCTGTCAGACAGAAAGAGGCAAGAAGGGGACTCTCCACAAAAGGTTTCAGAAAAGCCTCTTTTTGTTCATCCGTACCATGTTGCGCAACAACCGCATTTGCCAGATCGTTACACATTACTGATGTTGCGATACCTGTATCTCCGTAAGACAATTCCTTGACAATCATTGCGGTGGAGATAACATCCACCTCATATCCCTTGACGGACTCAGGGATGGAGAGGTTCATGATCCCGATCTCCCACGCCTTGGCGATGATCTCCATGGGAAATACATGATCCCTTTCCAGGACCATTGCGCAAGGGATTATCTCGTTCCTGACAAACTTACTTACCAGTTCGACATACATTTGTTGGCTATCCGTGAGATTGAAATCCATCTGGCCCCCTGAAATTAAGTCGTAAGTCGTAAGTCATAAGTCATAAGTCATAAGACGTATGACTTAATATCTTATTCCCTATTTTCCTCAAACAATCGCTCTGCTGCGGAAAGGGTCGTCACTGATGAACAGGTTACATTGATTGTCCGGAAAAACTCCCGGAGAGGACGGCCGGGACCAACCTCATAGATCGTATCTGCTTGCCGGGCAAGTGTCTTCATGTTTTCCTTCCATTGGACGGTGTTACTTAATTGAGACACCATGCTTCTTAGGATTTCCTCGTGATGGGCAGAATGAAATCCCCCCTTATAATTGGAGGTTACCTTCCCTGCCTTTTCGGGATTTAAACCCCTTCCATAAGTCCGGAACGCCTCCTCAAAGGGCCCCTCAATCGGTTTCATAAAACGGCTGTGAAAGGGGGCGCTCACATTGAGGGGAACGAAGCGAAACGGCCGATCCCCGCCCAGTGTCTTCCGTAGCCTTGCCTCCGCCTCGGGCATGGCTTTTAGTTTACCACTGATCACTACCTGATTGGCGGAATTGACATTCGCCACATCAAGCGGGAGCTCCACCAAGGTACGACGGATAATATCTACATCTAAATCCTCCGCAATAACCGCCGACATACCTCCGAGACCTAAAGGTACCGCCTCCTGCATCAAACGACCACGAATCTGGACAATCCGTAAGGTTTCCGCCAACGGAAGGACACCAGCACAGACCAGGGCGGTAAATTCACCGAGACTGTGACCCCCGAAAAGAGCCGGTGAAAAACCGTAAAGGGCATACAGGCCACGAACCATGGCAATTTCAGTTGTAAGGATACAGGGTTGGGTATATTCAGTAAGATTGAGCCGCTCATCTTCTCCAAAGCACATGGCAGCCACATCCCACCTTAGGGCATCGGAAGCCTCCCGGTAAGTGTCCCGGCTGACTTGAATATTATCGTGAAAGTCTTTCCCCATGCCGGGTCGTTGAGACCCCTGACCGGGGAAAACGATCGCTGTACCCTTCTCTTCCATAATTTTGCTGTTCTCTAATATCACAGTTCAACGAAAAATCAAGAGAAAATGCTTGTCTCATAAATAATATGATGTTAGGTATAATAATACGACTTATGACTTATGACTTATGACTTATGACTTATGACTTATGACTTATGACTTACGACTTATGACTTACGACTTATGACTATTATTTGCTCAGGAGTACAATCATGAAATTGATTCGCTTTCTCTCCGAAGATGATCAAGTATTATGCGGGCTCTATGAACCAGAGCTATCGGGAAAGGCCCGAATCATCAGGGGGGGCCTGTTTGGTGATTTTGACGTCACACCAGAGTCGGCAAGGATAAAACATCTCCTGTCTCCCCTTTTACCCTGTAACATTTTAGCGCTCGGCCTCAACTACAGAAAACACGCCGATGAGACAAAGACTTCATACCCTGCAATCCCTGTGATTTTCATGAAGGCTACGACCAGTGTCATAGGACACATGGCGCCGATCCTGCTTCCCATGGCAGGTCCCGATAAGGTTGATTACGAGGCGGAACTGGCCGTGATTATCGGTAAAAAGGCAAAAAACATCTCCCCCTCTGATGCCATGAACTATATCCTGGGATATACCTGTGCTAACGATGTCAGTGCACGAGACTGGCAGATTGAAAAACAAAAAAAGCAGTGGGTCAGGGGGAAGAGTTTTGATACCTTTTGTCCTCTTGGTCCATGCTTAGTTACAAGGGATGAAATTCCAGACCCTCATAATCTGCGTATCCGTACAATCATCAATGGTATTACCCTCCAGGATTCCAACACATCCGACATGGTCTTCGATATACCTGCAATCGTCAGTGATTTGAGCAGGTCTATGACGTTGCTGCCCGGCACGGTGATTTTAACAGGTACCCCGGAAGGTGTTGGCTTTACAAGAGAACCACCCATATTTCTCCGGGAGGGTGACATGATAACCATCGCCATTGAAAAAATAGGCCAACTGACCAACCCTGTAAAAATGGAGGAATATGACACAGGATAGCGGCAGGACCCTCTTTACGATCTGAGTTCGCAGGAGTGATCACAGTTTTTGGTATTGACAATAACGCCTTGATGTTTAAAATGAGTTACAAGAAATTTTAACACGGTGAGGATAAAAATATGGAGGATTATATGAAAAAGGAAAACAGAAAAACTTTTATCATGTTTCTGCTGGCTTTTTTAATCGGCTTTTTCGTCGTTTCTCTCGTAGAGGTGTTACGTTCCTCTTTTAGCCCTGTAGGACCGGATATACAGATGGCCTCGGCTGTTTCTTCAACGGGGGGAAGCCTGCCTGCCCCTGTCTCGTTTGCTGAACTTGCTGAGAGATTAAAACCTGCAGTTGTAAACATCAGCACTACCAAGACAATTCGGGCAGGTGGTGCATTCAGGTCCCCCTTTGGTGGAGGTTCTCCCTTTGATCGCTATTTTGGGGGAGACGATTTTTTCGAGAGATTTTTCGGCGATGTACCACGGAGGGAATTCAAGCAGAAAAGCCTCGGCTCCGGTTTTATTATCAGCCATGATGGTTACATCTTTACAAACAATCACGTGGTGGAACGAGCTGAGAAAATACTGGTAAAACTCTCCGATGGAAAAGAATATGAGGCGAAGATCATCGGTAAGGATGCGAAAACAGACATCGCCCTGATTAAAATAAAACCGGACAACTCTCTACCTGTAGTAGAGATCGGTGATTCAGAAAAATTGCGTGTAGGTGACTGGGTTCTTGCCATTGGTAATCCATTCGGACTCGAACAGACGGTTACAGCCGGCATAGTCAGCGCCAAGGGTCGTGTGATTGGCGCAGGTCCCTACGACAACTTTATTCAGACAGACGCCTCCATCAATCCAGGAAATAGTGGTGGGCCGCTATTCAATATGGAAGGCAAGGTGATAGGAATCAATACCGCTATTGTTGCCCAGGGACAGGGCATCGGATTTGCCATCCCGGTCAACATGGCTAAAGATATTCTGCCCGACCTGAAGACAAAAGGAAAGGTGTCCCGGGGCTGGATTGGTGTTTCCGTCCAGGAGATCACAGAAGATATTGCCCAGAGCCTTAAACTGAAAACTAAAAATGGCGCCCTGATTGCTGAAGTCTTCGAGGGGGATCCTGCCGACAGGGCCGGCCTGAAGACAGGTGACATTGTGATCGAGGTAAATGGCAAAAAGACAAAAGATACCCACGAATTATTAATGATTATCGCCTCATCTCATGTGGGAGATAATATCTCGGTAAAAGTCCTGCGCGATGGCAAGGAAAATACTTTTCAGGTTGTCGTGGCAGAAAGGAAAGAACAGTCAGAATTAGCGGCGGTAAGGGAAAAAAGTGAAGGCTTCGGGATGACCGTCCAGGAGATCACACCGGAAATTGCCCGACATCTCGATGTTTCCCCAAAAACCGGCGTTATTGTGGCGGAGGTGCAAGAGGGAAGTCCCGCGGATGAGGCCGGTATCCGTCCCATGGACATCATCCTCCAGGTCAACAAAGTGAAAATATACTCCCTAAAGGACTATTTCCGGGAAATATCAAAGGGAAAGGCAAAAAATGGTATCCTGCTTTTGCTCAAGCGAGGGAAGGCAACTTTTTTTGTACCCCTCCGTAAATAAAGTCCCCTAGGCAACAAATTAAACTTCCTACCATCTGATAGAGGGGACTTTCCGGCAGGTAATATGGCTGATGCGATTGTGCCCCGTGAAATCATCTGGAAGCCTGGATCTGTATGTACGCACGTACTGTCGGTCAATGCCTATTTTCGCTCTATGATTCACTAAATATTTACTTTGGTGATCTGCACTGGTGGCCTGGTGAGTCTCCTTTCGAGGTGATTGTTGGTGCAATACTAACCCAGAACACGGCCTGGCACAATGTTGAAATCGCCATAGATAAGCTGAAATCAAAAGGACTTCTCCATCCAGAAAGGATTCTGGAGACAGAGAACGAGATTCTGGCAGAACTCATCAGACCTTCAGGATATTACCGTATCAAAACCAGAAGACTAAAGTCTTTTGTCCAGTATCTGCATGAGGAATACGATGGAAGCCTTGAGAGGATGTTTTTGGAAGACTTCCGGCACCTGAGAGAGAAACTGTTGCGCGTCAAGGGTATTGGAGAAGAGACGGCGGATAGTATTCTCCTCTATGCAGGGGAAAAGCCGATATTTGTCGTTGATGCATATACGCGAAGGATTCTGCAGAGGCATGATATCATCTGTGAAGGTGCAAGCTATGGAGAAATTCAGAAACTCTTCATGACACATCTTCCCCACAGCGTTCCTCTGTACAAGCAGTATCACGCCCTCCTGGTCAATACGGGAAAGACTTTCTGTACCAAAACCCCTCGCTGTGAAGGGTGTCCACTCCACAAATTTAATTATACGAATATGGGAACAGAGAAGCCGAAATGTTTCACGTGAAACACATCCCCGGTTAAACCGCATATTCAGAGGAGATTGCTCCTATGATCAAACGCCTGGCCATAAAATTTGGCATTATACCGTTCCTCTATTACCTCATCCGTTTATACTTCTTGCTGGTCAGGATCAGTGTGCGGGATGAGGATTGGCTCGTTGACCATCTCAACGGCGGGGGCAGGGCGATCATTGCCGCGTGGCACCAGCGTATTTTCCTGTTCATGAGCTATGCAAAGAGGCTCGGTGTTTTTTCACCTTCCGTAATGATCAGCCAGAGCCGTGATGGAGAAATGATTGCAAGCATAATGAGCCGTCTGAATATTCGGCCTGTCAGGGGGTCCAGTTCCCGTAATGGTAGGAAGGCCCTTGCCGCCATGGTGACAGACATAGCACATCATCAGCTTGCCGCTCATGTAGTGGACGGTCCCCAGGGGCCGAGGGGAGTGGTTAAGGAGGGGCTTATTACGATGGCTCAGTTGTCCGGGGCAGCGATTTTCCCACTCTACGCATCTGTTGACCGAGCCTGGATCCTGAAGAGCTGGGATCGTTTCCTGATCCCCAAACCTTTCAGCCAGGTTCTCATCCGCTGGGACAGACCCCTTTACATACCGGAACACCTGGATGCGGAGAGCTTTGAAACTATCCGGCTCCAGGTGGAAGAGCAGATGAGGGAAAACCAGGACGCAGATGATCGCTGTTGGGGATGGGCCGAAGGCCTGTTGCAGGACACTCCTGTACCCTCCTGACCCTTGAATCGCGCCCATCGCCCATAGCCTATCACCTCTTGCCCATAGCCTATGTAGTGACTCTTCATCACGCCTCATTCCCCGTGGAGAACACCTTCACCGTTTCGCCAGCATCCATAGGTATACATCTTGGCCAGGGCCTTGACTGCCCGTTCAGGTGTGAGAAAGGAAACTCCTTTGTAAGGACTTCCCTCGATGTCGGTTATCGTTCGGCTAGTTTCGTCGGAAATCATACTCACGCCCACCACAGGCTTTTCGTACTTTTCCATCATTCTCACCACATGTTCGATTAAACTCCGTTCCACTCGAGCCTGCTGCCGGGGGAGATTTTCGAGGGCGGCAAGGTCATAGTCTTGTTCAACAATCCTCATCGAGTTGACCTGCCACCTGACAAAAAAAACATGTCCCAGAATCCCCATGTAAATAAGGGCATCACAACCATCCCACTTTAACAATTCTTCTATGACCATGATCGGGATCTTGGGATCACGTTCCCCCACCAGATCAATGGGATTAGAATGACTCCAGTAAGGGGGGAGGATCTGATTGATCTGTGAGATGATTTCTGACGACAGGTCAGGCACTTCCAATCCATATTCGACACACAAGTCGGCGGTAACGACCCCCCAGCCGCCACCCATGGTCACAATGGCTACCCTTTTACTCTTCAATAACGGCAAGGAAGTAAAAGCGGCAGCCAGATCCAGGAGATCCATTGGTTGTTCCACCAGGACAATCCCCGCTTGACGGCAAGCGGCCCCAAAGACCTTGAGGTCGGAAGCCAGCGCCCCCGTATGGCTGGCAGCAGCCTGTTCTCCTGCACGGGTGCGTCCTCCTTTGAGCACCACAACAGGTTTTTGGAGACCTACTCGGCAGGCCGTTTCAAAGAAGCGGCGGCCATCTTTGATACTTTCGATGTATAAAACCACCGTCCTCGTCAGATCATCCACGTCAAAAGCGTCCATACAATCTTCTATCGTGACCATTGTCTCATTTCCCGAGCCACAGAAGGCGCGTATACCGATTCCTTCTCTCTCGGCAAAGGCCAAAAGCTGCACCCCCAGATTACCGGATTGGGTAACAAGCGCCATTGAGCCGGGCTTCGGACGCACATGGGCGCCCGTAGCGTACAGGCTGTAATGGGGGTTACAGATCCCCATCGTGTTTGGTCCAAGCACCAAGATACCCGCCTCACGGGCCTCCCTGACAAGTTGCTCCTCAAGATGTCGGCCCTGTTCACCGGTTTCACTGAAACCGGAGGTAATGACGAGCATACTTTTAATACCTTTTACCTTAAGCTGCGGAATTAGTTCCAGTACCCTGTCGGCGGGAATCATGACGATCGCAAGATCAACCTGACCCGGAATCTCAGTAACAGATTTGAACACATGTCTCCCGGCGATCTTGCCACCCTTCGCGTTAACAAGATAGAGTTCCCCTTTAAAATCCCCTCCTGCAATATTGGTAAAAATCCTGTGTCCCCACTTGCCAAATCTGGGAGATGCACCGACAATAGCGATAGAGTTTGGATAAAACAGATCCCGCATTGCCCTTGCTCCCACAGGAGGATAAACGGTCTTTGTACCGGTTTTTTCACCAAGTATGACCAGTGCATCTACAGCTCTCACTTTACCATCCGGACTGATCAGCAGGGGATTGACATCAACTTCCGTCACTTCTGGATAGTCCAGCCCCAGGCGAGACAAGCCTAACAGTGTTTGGACAATCTGCTCTCGTTCAACTGCCCGCTCACCACGAAAGGGACCAAGGAGAGGAGCAGCACGAAGTTCATCCAGCATATAAGCGGCATGAACCTCGTTGAGGGGAGCCAGGCGGAAAACAACGTCATCCAGGGCCTCGGTAAAGACACCACCTAAACCGAACATGACGACCGGTCCGAATTGGACGTCACGAAACAGGCCGGCCACAAACTCCCGTCTTCCCAAAAGCATGGGCTGGATAAGAAAGCCTTCGAGGTCATCACCAGCAGCATCCAATATCTCC
This sequence comes from Syntrophales bacterium, assembly GCA_030018935.1. NCBI lineage: Bacteria > Pseudomonadati > Thermodesulfobacteriota > Syntrophia > Syntrophales > Syntrophales bacterium. The sequence continues at coordinate 36,971 of JASEGZ010000006.1, read as the reverse complement.
CGTGCAGCGCTACGGACATCATCTGTATCCTTCAGGTTAAGTCTTACAAGCCCCCGCTCTGTCTTGTGTGTCAGCCGAGAGCCAAGCCCTTTCAGCACCACAGGAAAGCCTGTGATCCGTGCCTGCGCCACGGTATCATCGAGAGTTTCTACAACAGTTTCCTCCACCACAGGCACACCGTAACATTTCAACAACTGTTTCGCTTCCGCCTCGTTGAGAGCCGTCCTTCCCTCCGATTTTGCCCTCTCTATCAGTTCAACTGCTTTCATCGGAACTCCTCTCATTTGTTTAAGATTTTGGTACGTTTATCACACGTTAAAACTGAATGCAAACAACAACCCTACGGTTTGGAACGGGTCAACGGCTTTTCATATTGACACAGATTTCCCATCGTGTTAGGTAGCCGTTGAAAATGGAAAACCTAAGATGAGCGATTCCCCCTCCTTTTTTTTATTCCGGTTCCTGAATTCTGGCTCCTGAGAGAGCTTTGCAAAACTGAAAATTGGCTTCGTGAAGGGCGAAGCAAAGATTTTTTCGGGGAGGGGGGCTCTGCCATCGCAGCGAAGCGCCCGCCAGGGCAACTGTTTGAAGGCGAAGCCTGAGTTTTGCCCTGGCAGCGAAACTAAATGATGCATGGTCGAAAAAAGATTTTGAAGCCCTGATGAAGGCAATTTTCAAAGCTCTCCCTGAGTAATTACAAATCGGCTCTGATCGTACAAGAAGTGGCACATTTGTGAAGGGACTGACCATGTCGCGTAAGCGTTTTATTGATCTCAGTATAGCTATTGAATCAGGCCTGCCCAGCGATCCTCCTATGATGATCCCAAAGATAGACTACCGTGACCATATGGAGGGTGCCGAGCAGATGAAGGATTTTTTCCCGGGGATCAAAAAGGAACAGTTGCCGGGAGGTCTCGGATGGGCATTTGAAATGCTATGGCTTACTACTCACTCGGGCACACACCTCGATGCCCCCTACCATTATCACCCTACGATGGATCATGGCAATCGAGCCTTGACTATTGATGAGATACCTCTGGAATGGTGTTTCAACGATGGGGTGGTCCTCGATTTCCGCCACATGGCGGACGGCGAAAGGATAAGAGTAAAGGACATAAAACAGGAACTTGAGCGGATACAGTACACCATCAAGCCTCTGGACATAGTGCTTATTCAAACCGGAGCTGACGAGGCCTGGGGGGAAAGAGGAGTATCTTGTGAAGGGGGCGGGGATGGACAGGGAAAGCACCCTCTTTCTTGTGGAGCAAGGGGTAAAGGTGGTGGGGATAGATGCCTGGAGCTGGGACCGTCCACTTCCGTATTTGGCCAAGGAGTTCCAGTATACAGGCGATCCAAAGGTCGTCTGGGAAGCGCATTTCGCGGGAATTGAGGCCTGTTACTGCCATATGGAAAAGATGGCGAACCTGTCGGCCATCAACATGCCTTTTGGATTCACCGTTTGCTGTTTCCCGATAAAGATAAAAGGGGCCAGTGCCGGTTGGGTTCGTCCCATCGCGATCGTGGATGAGGAATAACTCGCGGTAACTATGAAGGAAAGAGATACATCATGGAAAAACTGATTATTACAGCCGCAATTACCGGCGGGGCTACCGTGCCCTCGCTAACCCCTTATCTGCCGATAACACCAAGGCAGATTGCCGACTCCGCAATCGAGGCGACAGAAGCGGGAGCGGCAATTGTCCACATCCATGCCAGGAGGCCTGCCGACGGTCTTCCTTCCTCTGATCCTGAGCACTTTCGGGAGATCATTACCCCCATCAAAGAAAAAAGCGATGCGGTCGTTTGCATCTCCACAGGCGGTTCCGCACTCATGACCATTGAAGAACGGGCAGCCACCATTCCTCTCTTTAGGCCGGAGATGTGCTCCTTCAATTTGGGTTCCATAAATTTTGCCCTCCATCCTGTACTCCCTTCCATAAAGGAGTTTAAATACTCATGGGAACAAGAGTACCTGGAGATGAGCAAGGATTTTGTCTTTAAGAACACTTTCAAAGACCTGGAATATCTTTGCTCGATCGTAAAGGAGAATGATACGAAGCCGGAATTGGAGGTCTACGATGTAGGGCATCTTTACAATCTTGACTACCTGGTACAGAAAGGCCTGATGAGTCCTCCATTTCATATCCAATTTGTTATGGGTGTTCTGGGAGGGATTCGGGGGACACCTGAGGATCTGACCTATCTGAAAACAAAGGCTGATGTCCTCTTCGGGGAGGCCAATTATTCATGGTCTGTAATCGGTGTGGGAGTTGCAGAGATCAACCTTTCCACCATGGCTATCCACATGGGGGGACACGTCAGGGTTGGTCTCGAGGACAACATCTATATAAAGAAAAATGTATTGGCGAAGAGCAATGCCGAACTGGTGGAAAAGGTAGTAAAACTGGCAGAGATGTTGAACCGTGATGTTGCCGGACCCGATGATGCACGTAAAATCCTCGGCCTGAAGGGAAAAACAGAGACGGCTTTTTAAAAACCTCTTCCTTAAGTTACGAACTACACGATGCCGGAAGCTGGTTTGTTCCCGATCGCATAAGACTCATGAGAATTGTAGGGTTTGTCAAGAGAGGTTTTCTGTTACAGCCTTTATCTTACCATTCATCTGTTTAAGATTCTGATAAGCTGACCGCAAGCGGTCAGCTTATCGTCGGCTGTTGAGCCCTTTGGGCTCTAATGCCCTTGAGGCGTCGCTCGCGCTCCGCCTATCAAGGGCGTTAGAGCTGAAAATTCTCTGGCTTGATGAACTACGTTCATCCCGCCTCCGAATTTCCGCTCAACAGCCGACGTTAGCTGGCAACCTTCGAAGAATCTCGCTCATCTGCTTGAAAGCGACCACAAATCCTTTACCAGGAATTGCTGAAAGTCATATATTTGCTCGCGTAGCCGTTCATTGGTAACCATTTCTGGCCTGGGGTCAACGTAATAGACGCCATCCAGTTTGTTCAACGCGACCGTATAGCCCAAGAAGTGGTTACTCTTAAAGGTGGAGTTAATCCCGAAGATACTTTTCCCTCTACGGGCACGCTGAACGTCATGCAGGAAGATTCCCACTACAGGTACGTCTCTACCGAGCAGCTTCGTCAAGAGGTACTTATCGAGGAACACTTTGTCTATCCGGTCTTTGCTCGTGGTCTTCACTGAGCCGACGATCTCTGAGACGTGTATGAACTTGGTCTCAGAAGCCACAATTGCCTTATTGTGAGAGAATACCAAATCCAACTCGTAGGACATTTCATAACCAGGATATCCAGGGATTGGGATACTGATAGTGCGTGGTTCACACACCAAACCCACTTCTTGGATGATGAGTTTGACCAGCGTCTCGAAGAGTTGCCCCACCCGCTTTCTGGACTGATTGGGGCTATCGAAGGAGTCACCGACGGCACCAACAGCCTGCTGGACAGTATAGACGACTTTATTGATTTCTTTCGACTCAATATAACTATTGCGGCCCCTTCGGCCAGCGGCTGCTTCCTGGTTCTGCCTTAGGTCGGCAAGAAAGGCGATGAACCTCTCAAACGCTACCCTGAAATCGCCGGCTGACTCGATGAACAGATCAACGTTCAGAGGACGGGTGATTCTGTGAGCGTAAGTTTCATCGTACTGGTAGAAAATGTAATTCTGGTGCGAAGGTGAAACAATGCGCGTGGGCTGCGTGCTTTGGACGAGCCTGAGAAAGGCCTCGCATAAGGTAAAGTAGTCGGATAGAGTGCCAAAGGCCGATCTATCCTGGACACTTGCTTGCAGGTCTGCTAATGTAACTTCTGTCATCGAATGGACTTCCTTCGTTCGGCGTTCTCAAGGTCGTATTGGATCCATTTCTCAACCGGCCAATCCTCCACGAGTTCAATTCTTCGGGCAGCCCATTGACAGTATTCAAGGGAGATGTCGCACCCTTTCCACTTTCGACCAAGTTGCTCAGCCACGACAGTAGTCGTTCCCGACCCGAGGAACGGGTCGATCACCGAATCGTCCTCGTTTGATGATGCCAGGACGATCCTTCTCAAGAGCTCTTCAGGCTTCTGAGTAGGATGAGGCGTCTTTTCGTGCATTCCGTTGCACGTCGTGGGGATTTCAATCACATCTCTGGGCTTGGCCCCTTTAGGATGTGGCCGCCAAAGCCTGTCCTTACCGCTGTGGCCTTTCCCGTATTGGCTGGTCTCAGCCTGCGGATGTTCGGGGTATTTCAATGTGTGATTGCCGTAGGGAAGCCGCACATCGTCCACATTGAAAGTGAACTGTTGGCTCTTTCTGAAGTGGAGAATGCTTTCATGTGAACGTCCCCAATCAGAACCAAGGTTGGCTTTGTTCTTGTAGTGCCAAACCAGCCACTTGCATCCTTTAAAGAAGCGTGACGCAGGAAGTTTCATATCGGCCAGGATTTCGGAGAACCCACAGACGTAGAGCGTGCCGGTTGGCTTCAAGGCGCGTGCTGCTTGTTCTATCCACTGCAACGACCACTTAACGTACTCTTCTTGTGACTCGAAACTATCCCACTCTGCCTTCTTGATGTTGTAAGGTGGGTCAGCAAAGATCAGGTCAACCGACTCACTTTTCAGAGAGCGAAGCCAGGCAACAGCGTCTCCGATCCAAATTTCCCCGTTCGGATGTCTGTAGAACAAAGTTGGAATATCTGGGGCCATTTGAGCGGCATCGATTTGAGTAAAAGAACCCTTGACCAACGGCTGGCCAAAGAAAGTCGGAATGTCCTTGTTGCGGGCGTACTCTCCCGATGGTTCCCGAACTTCTAACTCCTCCGCCATGGCTTCATGGCTCGGGCGTTTCCTCTCGATCACCTTTTACCTCCCATGTGATTTTGTGTTGCCAGCTAACCCGCCGTGCTTTTCACGGTCGGCTTGAGCCGGTGGTTGAACAATGGATTGAAAACGACCTTGCAGGTCGTATCAATCCTTATAGGTTAGGCGGCTTTTAGACAGATTTAATCTCACTCTGAAATGTAATTATAAGCCTGCATTATCAGTATCATGGCGTAGTCAAATTCTTCCTTTTTCGATAGCTCAAATTGGGTATTGAGAAGACCATACCCATAAGTAGATGGAACTGCTTTGCATATATTCTGAGGGTCATTAGCCTTTTTATTCCCCATCTTAATCAGGATTTTTAACTTTTGTTTTTGAACTTGAACGCTAGTGAAAGTTGAGATGGTACGATAATCACAATAGAATGCACCCACCTTTTCCCATACAGCCTCTGATATTCCGAGAATCCTGTCCCTTAATGTCGAGAATAACTCGCGAATCTCTGGACTAGCTTTCTTCATTAATGCTTCAACTGTATATTTTTCAACTTCAGTTTCTTCTAAAGTTGCTTTGGGAACAGATTTACTTTTGATGATATTCACATTCTCAATATTGAATAAGCCTTCATACAAGGAATATTTGATAAGTTCTACACTTGGTCCCATCTGGTTTATAGCAGCCAATTCCTTGATGTCAAAAACTTGAGCAATGATAAGCAAACGTGGCTGAGTTGACCAGTTCACATTTACGTCTTTTCCCAGTTTGTCTTTTACAATAGACTCGAAGGGTCTTTTATTTTGCATCACCCAATCCAAGTAAAATAGACCTTGGACAATGGCACTCAAATCTTTTTTCCACTTATATTCGATGATAACTGGAATTTCATCCTCATCAAGGCCCAGAGTATCAATTCTCCCATTTGGAATTGGGTATTCGGTAGCAATTATTCTAATACCCATCACATACATGAGATTCTTCTCGATCAAACGATGAAGTTCTTCTTCATTGTCAAACTCCTGGCGTTCAATCTTTTCTAGTATCAGATCTGAAAGGACTTTAAATAACGGCATAAACTATCTCATGAATATATACAAACCAGAAAATTTGTTGACATATGATCCAGGCAACTACCCCACATGTGCCGAGGGCAATCGGCATATGTCTACGGTTCTAATGTCAACTATTTTATTGGACTCCATATAGTTGTTATCCTGAATATGGGCGGAAATTTATGCAAATGCGCTCCTACTATCGAGGAACCCTTGTTTATCAGGCCGATATGCCCTGATAAACCACTTATTAGATTGAATGATTTTTCTGGTAAATTTGCCCCACTCCTGTTATCAATAAAACGCAATTATTTTAACAGGGGACAGGAACAGATGTCAACAGCAAAAAGACTTAGGAAAAATTAAAAATTATCTCTTCCATGCAAAATTCAATTTTTACCGGAGGCTTAAGTTGACCTTTCAGGAATTGATCTTTGCCCTCGAAAAATACTGGGCCAGCCAGGGATGTATCATCCAGCAGCCCTACGATATTGAGGTAGGAGCGGGCACCTTCAATCCGGCAACGTTCCTCAGGGTTCTGGGACCGGAACCATGGAATGTGGCTTACGTTGAGCCATCCCGGAGACCCACAGACGGCAGGTATGGCGAAAACCCGAACAGGTTGCAGCACTACTACCAGTATCAGGTGATCATGAAGCCCTCACCCCCGGACATTCAGGATCTTTACCTCGACTCCCTGAAGAGCTTCGGCATAGACCCCCTTGATCACGACATCCGTTTTGTGGAAGACGACTGGGAATCACCGACACTGGGCGCCTGGGGTCTGGGCTGGGAGGTATGGCTCGATGGGATGGAGATAACGCAGTTCACATACTTCCAGCAGGTCGGTGGATTCGATCTCAATCCCGTGTGTGTTGAACTGACATACGGTATTGAGCGTATAGCCATGTATATCCAGGAAATAGATAATGTATTCGACCTGAAATGGAATGATAATATCAGATACGGGGATGTCCACCACCGGAGTGAGGTGGAATTTTCCACCTATAATTTTGCAACAGCGGATATTGAAATGCTGCGGGATCTCTTTGGGATGTATGAAAAAGAATCCCTGAGAACAGCCGAAAAGGGCCTTATCCTGCCCGCCTATGATTATTGCCTCAAGTGTTCCCATACCTTTAACCTTCTCGATGCGCGGGGGGCGATCAGTGTCGCCGAGCGCACGAGCTATATCGGGAGGGTGAGAAATCTGGCCAGGATTTGTGCGGAAGGTTATCTCAGGCAGCGGGAGGAAATGGGATACCCCTTGAGAGAAAAAATCTTAGGGGGCGCAAAATCATGATCTTCAACCTGGAGACCTTTGATGGCCAAGGACTTGATACTTGAGATAGGAACGGAAGAAATCCCCGCCGCCTTTTTACCTAAGGCGATGAGAGATATGGATGAAATGATCCGGAAAGAGCTTCTCTCCCAACGGCTCCGACACGGCAAGGTCGTCACCATGGCCACACCGCGGAGGCTTTGCCTCTATGTTGCCGATATTTCGGAAAAGCAGGAAGACCAGATTGTCGTCAAACTCGGACCGGTCAGGGGTGTTTCTTTCGATGACCGGGGAAACCCCTCGCAGGCCGCCATCGGTTTTGCAAAGAATCAGGGAGTTACCATTTCGGAGCTAAAGATGGTTACCACGGAAAAAGGTGAATACATCTCTTCACGGAAGGAAATCCCCGGTGAGGAGACAAAAACCCTCTTGCCCCATATCTTATCGGAATTCATCACCTCCCTCCCCTTTAAAAAAACGATGCGCTGGTTGAATCTGGAACTTCGCTTTGCCCGGCCGATTCACTGGATACTTGCCCTTTACGGCGGCCGGACGGTGCCGTTTAAAATCGGAAATATAGAAAGCGGCAACAGGACCTGCGGCCATCGCTTCATGAGCCCCGCTTATTTTGCCGTGGGGAACATGGATGAATACCTGACAAAAACAAGAGAAAACTTTGTGATTGTAAACCATCAGGAACGAAAGAGGACCATCATCGAAGAGGCGGAAAAGATTGCAAGGTCTCTTTCCGGGCGGGCCCTCCTTAACGACGAACTTCTCGAGACAGTGACCTTTCTCGTTGAATATCCGACAGTTGTCAGCGGTAGCTTTGACCGGGAATACCTGAAACTCCCCCAGGAGGTTCTCATCACCTCCATGATCTCCCATCAAAAGTACATCCCTCTTGTAGATGAGAAGGGTGAACTGATGCCCCATTTTATCGTCATTAACAATACCCTGGCCCGCGATCCAACAGTTGTTAGCAGGGGAAACGAAAAGGTTATCCGTGCCAGGCTGGCCGATGCAAAGTTCTTCTTCGATGAAGACCAGAAGATTTCCCTTGCGCGTCGCGTCGAGAATTTGCAGTACGTTGTATTTCACACCCTCCTCGGCACCTCTTATGACAAGGTACAGCGTTTCCGAAAACTTGCCGCCTATATGGCAGAGCAGATAAATCCTGCCCTTAAGGAAACGGTGGACCGCGTGGCTGTCCTTGCCAAGGCCGATTTAGACACCCAGATGGTCGGTGAATTTGCAGAGCTTCAGGGGGTCATGGGCCGGGAATATGCCCTGCTTGCCGGTGAAAATCCTGTGGTGGCAAAGGCGATCTATGAGCATTACCTCCCCGTGGCAGCCGGTTCCGACCTGCCGGAAACGGATGAGGGCGCCATCGTCAGCATGGCAGACAAGATGGACACCATCGTGGGGTTCTTCGGTGTAAACCTGATCCCCACGGGAGATACGGACCCATACGCCTTACGACGTCAGGCCCTCGGTATTATTAACATTATTCTCCATAAGCGTTACTCCTTCCTGCTGGAAGAGATGGTCAGTGAAAGCCTCTCGCTTCTCGGCGGTAAACTAAAAAGACCCTCAGAGACAAAGGCCGATGTCCTGGAGTTTTTTAAGGGAAGATTGGAAAACCGGCTCCTCTCCCAGGGGTACCCCTACGATGTCGTTGATGCCGTCCTCACCTCGGGTGTATCAGACATAGTCAGGTCTGTAAAAAAAATTGAAGCCCTGAAAACATTCAAGTCTCACGCAGATTTTGAACCACTGGTGATTGCCTTCAAGCGGGTGGGTAACATTATCGGAGATTTTAAAGAAGGTTCCGTAGACCCTGCCCTGTTTGAGATGGATGAAGAGAAGAATCTCTACGATGCCTTCCTGAAAAGAAAGGAAAGGGTACTCACCTATACTAACAGCGACGATTATCGTCCCGCGCTGATTGAACTGGCATGCCTGAGAAAACCGGTGGACGATTTTTTTGATTCTGTATTGGTCATGACAGAGGACGAAAAGACAAGGTATAACCGGCTTTCCCTCCTCAGAGAGATATTCATGCTGTTCCACAGAATCGCCGATTTCTCTAAAATTGTCGTAGATGCATGAGGGGTATTTGTATGTCCCGTACTAAAAAACCCCCCATACTCTGTCCGAATTGCCGGAAGCTGATCAGCACAGATGAACCTGTCTGTCCTTACTGTGGCCTATCCAGGCCTGGCTTGCGAAGAATAATCCATTTCTTCAGCGGTTCTTCAGGCAAAAGAGGATCAGTTGATATTGTGAGGGCCATTATTTATACCAATATCTCCTTCTACATCCTTTCCCTTCTCTTAAGTTCTTCTGCTGTTGGTCTGTCGGCAAATCCGCTGACTTTTTTATCCCCCGGGAGCAGGAGTCTTTTCCTCCTGGGGGCAACGGGAACCATACCCATAGCCGGATTTAATCGCTGGTGGACCCTTGTTGCGGCTTCCTTTCTCCACGGTGGCATCCTCCATATCTTTTTTAACATGGCCGCCCTGGGACAATTAGGGCCGTTTGTATTACGTGAATTCGGGTTTTATCGTTTTGTGATCATCTATATAGCCACCGGCATAGTTGGATTCTTTATATCCTGCCTGGTTCAGATCCCTTTCACCATCGGGGCATCCGGTAGTATCTGCGGCCTCATCGGCGCCATTCTCTATTATGGGAAAAGCAGGGGAGGTTTGTACGGACATGCCATTTACAGGCAGGCTATGGGGTGGGTTGTAGGACTTGTTATCTTTGGCCTGCTGGTTGCGGGAATCAATAACTGGGCACATGGGGGAGGTCTTGTCTCCGGTATTCTGCTCGGTTTCTTGATGGGCTATCGTGAAAAGAAGGGAGAAACAATCATTCACCAAATGCTGGCCATAGGGTGCATTCTTTTAACGGTCGCCATTTTACTCTGGGCTATCATTGCCGCAATATACTACCATTTTCTCCTCTCCCCTTTATCTTAAAATCGCATTGACAGATAGTCCAACTTACCCTAAGATTATTGACAAAATACGCATTCATCGGTGTTAAGGCGCAGGCTAAAGCCTGCGGCTACATCAGGGTATTCCCTGCAATTGTAAAAAAGAGTAAGCGTTCAGCTATCAGCCGTCAGCTTTCAGTAAAGACAAAGGCTTACCCCGTCAGATGTTTACTATCTATAAGCATTCAGCTTCTTCCTGACCGCTGAACGCTTACAAAAAGGAGAGGAGCATTATGTCGAAGAGTGTTCAGCAAATAGCAATGATTTTTATCAGCATCCTGCTGATTGCGGGCTGCGATACTGCCTTCGTGGTGGGTGGCAGAACCGTCGGGATCAGTTCGGGACAGTTCATTTACACAGACGGGCTCTTAACGATGGAGTATAACCTTCCCTTCGAGGATATCTGGAAGGCCTGTGAAAAAACCCTCGCCGACATGAAGGCTTCTGGAGTGGAGACGAACCGGAAGATCGCTACGGGCAAGATAACGGCGACTGTCGAGGATGAGAAGGTTGTCATCTCCATTGAATACGTCTCCAGAGAGACAACATTGGTATCCATACGGGTTGGTGTCGGGGGAAACAACCTTGCCTCCCAGCTCATCCACGAAAGGATTGGCCGTAACCTCTGGAAAATTAAGAAAGATAGGGGAGATACCTTATGACCGACAGTCAGTTTGATAAACCACTTTCCCAAGAACTGAAAGAACAGACAGGGCTGTTAGAAAAAAATTTTAAGGAGACGCTCATTGAGGATGAGGAGCTGCATAAGATTCTGATGATCAACTCCCCGATCGGCATCTATGTAGTCCAGAATGGTAGATTTAAGTTCGTGAACCAAAAGTTTAAAGAATATAGTGGTTTCAGCGAGGAAGAATTATTGGGCAGGGAGGCCCTAAGCCTCATCCATCCTGAAGACAGGGAAAGGGTCAGGCAAAATGCCATCCTGATGCTGAAGGGAAAGACTTCGGCATTACGGACGGCGCCGAGAACGATTCTTTCAAAAAGCAGTCTTAAAAATTTAAAGTTCCTTTCCGAAAAATCCAATCAGCAGGAGGAAAGATTACCCCTAATGTATGCAGTGATCATGGCCGGTGGCAAGGGCACACGGTTCTGGCCGAGAAGCAGGGAGTCGAAGCCAAAACATCTATTAGACATCATCAGTGAAAAGACCATCATTCAAGAAACAGTGGACAGGATAAGACCTCTCGTTCCGGTGGAGAACATCCTGATCGTCACAGGTCGAAGCCATGCCGATGAACTGATGAGACAATTGCCCGAAATTCCAAGAGAAAACATTATTGTTGAACCAGTGGGCAGAAATACCGCCCCCTGTATCGGTCTCGCAGCGCTGCATATCAAAAAAAAGGCCGGGGAAGACGTCATGGTAGTTCTGCCGTCAGATCACCTGATTGCCGATGAAGAACGTTTCCTTCACACCTTAGTCGTTGCTGCCAAGATGGCACAGCAGGGAGATTATCTCCTCACCATCGGCATCAAACCAACCGGGCCGGAAACCGGTTATGGCTACATCGAACAGGGTGATTTGAAAGCCACCATAGGAGGAGAAGATATTTATGAGGTCAGGTCTGTCAGGGAAAAACCCTCTTTTGAATTGGCAAAGACTTTTCTTGAGGATGGTGGTTTCTTCTGGAATAGTGGTATGTTTATCTGGAAGGTCTCCACAATTCTTGAGGCCATTAAACAATGGCTTCCCGATCTCTACCGAGGTCTTCTCCATATAGAAAGTGCCGTGGGGACAGACAGGGAGGGTGATATTACCGAACAGGTGTACCGAGAGATCGTCCCTATTTCCATTGATTATGGTGTCATGGAAAAGGCCAACGATGTCCTCCTCCTCAAGGGGGAGTTCAGATGGAACGATCTGGGGAGTTGGGATGCCCTTTGGGAGATAGCGGACAAAGACGAAAGGGGAAATGTGATATGGAGACGGGAAAATTTTATCGGCGTGGATACCAGAAATTCCCTCATCTATAGCCCCCAAAAACTGGTTGTCCTGGTGGGGGTGGAAGACCTGCTGGTAATAGAGACGGAAGATTCCCTCCTGATCTGTAAAAGAGGCTCTTCACAGAACGTCAAGACGGTGGTGAAAACCATCGAGGCAAAAAACATGAGAGAATATCTGTAATACAGGATGAGTGTCCCTTACCTGCACTGGAGGCGTAGATACATGGACCTCTTTATCAACATGGTTGGATTGTTGGCAGCCCTTTTATCAACCATTTCTATGGTGCCACAGGTGGTAAAGATTTATAAAACAAAAAACACAAAAGACCTGTCTCTCATGACGTTTGTCATTCTGTCCTCCGCTATTTTTCTATGGTTCATTTACGGCCTTTTAATCAGGGCCTTCCCGATCATCATCGGAAATGCCATTGGCTTCATATTAACTGCCTTTATCGTGATGATGAAGATCAAAATGGATAAAAAATAAAAGAGGGGTAGGGGAATGGGGATCGTCGCTGCGGGAAGGTTCATCTTAGCCTCTGCCTCCCCCCGTAGAATTGAGCTTTTGAAACTTACGGGATTACACTTTGAGGTCATACCAGGTTGTGTAAATGAGACATACCTGAAGGGCGAAACCCCGGGGGAACATGTTTTAAGGCTATCAGAGGACAAGGTACGGGTCATTGCCAGCCGACATCCCGACGCCTGGGTACTGGGAGCAGATACCATTGTCATCATCCATGGTGAAATATTGGGCAAACCCAGGACAACTGCTGAGGCAAAAGAGATGCTGGGCAAGCTCTCCGGACAGGAGCACAGGGTCTTTACCGGTTTTACTATCGAAAGGAAAACAATAGACGTTCTCATCAGGAATGTTGTCGAATCTCTGGTAATTTTTAAGGAAATCCCGGAGGACGAACTGGCGTGGTACGTAAGATCGGATGAACCGTACGACAAGGCAGGGGGATATGCCGTCCAGGGGATGAGTGCTCTTTTTATTAGGGAGATCCATGGTTCCTATACGAACGTTATGGGTCTTCCCCTCTGCGAGGTTGTGGAAGTACTGAAAAGTATCGGGGCTATTGAATTTTCCTAAGAAAATCATGGAGCGGACAGTCAAGGCTAACATCGAGAAAATCCGAAGCAATATTGCCGAGGCAGCTCTTAGGACCGGACGACATGCCTCTGAGATCAGGCTCATGGCTGTGACCAAAACGGTAGACGAAAACCACATTATGGAGGCTATCGAGGCCGGGGTGGATATTATCGGCGAGAACTATGTCCAGGAGGCAAAGAGAAAAATGGAAAAGTTGGGTAAACCTATCGAGTGGCACATGATAGGCCACCTCCAGACCAACAAGGCCAAATATGCGGTGGGACTTTTCGATATGATCCATTCCTTGGACAGAATGGACCTTGCCATTGAGCTCGACAGAAGGTCAAAAGCCTCAGGGCATCTCACCAAGGTCCTGATCGAGGTCAACATAAGTGGGGAGAAAACGAAAAATGGCGTTTCCCCGAAAGAGGCGATTGATCTGATCCGAAATGTGGCTACCCTTGAGAATCTGTTGGTTTATGGACTGATGACCATGCCTCCCTGGTTTGATGATCCCGAAAAAACAAGGCCGTATTTTGTGGCCCTGCGGAAATTGAGAGACAGGATTATTGAGGAACAAATTGAGCGCGTGGAAATGCGGGAACTCTCCATGGGGATGTCAGTAGACTACCGGGTGGCTGTCGAAGAGGGGGCGACGATCGTAAGGATTGGAAGAGACATCTTCGGGGAAAGGATTCCGGTTCTTTAAAGCTTCCCCGTTTTTCAGGAAGAACTAAATGAAATCAGGGAAAGGAGTACGTACCGATGGATTACGCAAAATATGAGAGAATTTTAACCCGAAGGGACGGAAAGGTTTTGACTTTAACCATGAACAGGCCAGAACAGTTGAACGCCGTGGATGGCCGGTTACATTATGAGCTGGCGGAAATTTTCCGGGATGTCCAGCACGATCCAGAAACAAACGTTGTTGTTCTCACGGGAGCGGGAAGAGCTTTTTGTGCCGGCGGCGACCTCGACTGGCTCAAGAAAATATCCGATAAAGTTATGTTGGGACAGATGCTTTCCGAAGGGAAAAAAATAATTAATGACCTCCTTGAATTGGAAAAACCTATCATCGCCAGAGTAAATGGCCCGGCGATGGGGTTAGGCGCTACCCTAGCGCTTTTCTGTGACATTATCATCGCCTCGGAAAAAGCTAAATTTGCCGATCCGCATGTAAAGGTCGGGATCGCGGCAGGAGACGGCGGCTGCGTGATCTGGCCACTGCTTGTTGGTATTTGCAAGGCCAAGGAGTTATTGCTGACAGGGGATGCTATTTTGGCCGGAGAGGCCGAAAGAATGGGACTGATTAACAGAGCTGTACCCCCCGAAGAACTTGACAAAATAGTTTATGAACTCGCCCAGAGGCTGGCCAATGGGCCTACTCAGGCAATTAATGCCACAAAAGTTGCCATTAACAAAAACGTAAAGTTTTTTACCAACCTGATTCTCGATACTTCGCTGGCACTGGAGGGACATAATTTTTATACCCAGGACATGATTGAAGCAATCAATGCTTTTAAGGAAAAGAGAGAACCATCGTTTAAGGGATTTTAGAAGTCTGCCACGCCCTCCTCAGGCGGAGGGAATTGCCGACCACAGAGAAGGAACTCAAGGCCATGGCCGCGGCGGCAAACTCAGGATTTAAAAGGATACCGGAGAAGGGGTACAATACCCCGGCGGCGATAGGGATTCCCAGGATATTATAGATAAATGCCCAGAAAAGGTTCTGTCTGATCGTCTTCATTGTCCTATGGGAAAGTTTGATAGCTGCCGGCACCGACCGCAGGTCATTGTTTATAAGGGTGATGTCACTCGCCTCTATAGCGACATCTGTCCCGGCCCCGATGGCGATGCCGAGATCAGCGGTTCCCAGAGCAGGCGCATCATTGATGCCGTCTCCTACCATCGCCACGACCTCTCCCTGCTTCTGTATACGTCTGATCTCATCAGCCTTGCCGGCAGGTAAGACCCCCGCCACGACCTTATCAATACCAAGCACCGTCCCGATGGTTATAGCCGTACTGGCATTGTCTCCTGTAATCATGGCAACCTTCAGTCCCATGTCCTTTAAGGTAGAAACAGCTTCCTTCGCCGATGGCCTGGGTACATCGGCAAGGCCGATAAGTCCAATGGCCTGATTCCCCTCAGCGACAAAAACACAGCTCTTCCCCTCACCGGATAGCTGCTCGGCCTCCCTATCGAGATCATTCATCTGTACACCCTCCTTCTCCATAAGCTGCAGGCTGCCCAGTAAACACGGTTGACCTCTCAGGATCGCTTTAGCACCGAGGCCTGACAGTGCCTCAAATTGCTCGGTATGCCCAGGAAGCACCTGCTCACGGCGACCCCTTTCCAAAATAGCCTGAGCGAGAGGGTGTTCAGAAGTGGCCTCTATGGAAACGGCAATGCTTAAAATCTTATCCTGAGAAAAACCCTGTGCCGGAATTACATCTGTAACCCCCGCCTCCCCCTGGTGAGGGTGCCGGTCTTGTCAAATACTACCATCGTGAGTTTGTAAGCTTTTTCAAGGCTCTCCCCACCCTTGATCAGGATACCATTTTCTGCTCCCAGACCCGTACCAACCATAACCGCTGTAGGCGTTGCCAGACCAAGAGCGCAGGGACAGGCAATCACCAGCACGGATACAAAATTCAACAGGGCACGGCTAAAGAGGGGAGGGGAAACAAAAAAGTACCAGACCACAAAAGTGAATATACCAATAATAAATACGGCAGGTACGAATACGGAGGCAACTCTGTCTGCCAGTCTCTGGATTGGAGCTTTAGATCCCTGGGCCTCTTCAACAAGACGGATAATCTGAGCCAGGGTAGTCTCGGCACCTACCTTTGTGGCCTTAAAAGTAAAACTTCCAGTCTTGTTCAATGTAGCAGCGAATACCTGTTGTCCGGGTTCTTTAGTCACCGGCATACTCTCACCGGTCAGCATGGACTCATCTACCGTTGAGGCCCCGGAAACAACTATCCCGTCGGTAGCAATCTTTTCCCCTGGCCGGACGATAAGCAGATCCCCTTCCCTCACCTCATCAATCGGAACATCCATCTCCTGCCCATCCCGGATAACACGGGCTGTTTTGGGTCTGAGTCCCATCAGGCCCTTGATCGCCCGAGAGGTTTTTCCTCGGGCCTTCGCTTCCAGCAAACGCCCGAGAAGGATCAGGGTAATAATCATGGCGGCACTGTCATAGTAACTGTGGGCGGCCATATCTGCATCTGCAAAGACCTGGGGGAAAAAGGTCGCTAAAATAGAGGAGAGATAAGCGGAAAGTGCCCCCACTGCCACCAGCGTGTTCATGTCTGTGGTCTTTTGTCTCAAAGCCTTGATGGCACCAATATAAAACTGGCTTCCCACCCAGAATACCACGGGAGTTGTGAGTACAAACATGGTAATCAGCATGACCTGTCTCGGGACGGCCATAAGAAACGAAAACCAGTGTTGCATGGAGCCTATAAATATGATGATGCTGAGCACCATGCCAAAGCTGAACTTGATTTTTAATTCCTTAATCTCTTTCTCCCGGGCTGCTGTAATGGGATCTTCAGGAACATCGCCAAGAACACCCAAGAACTCGTAGCCATGTCCGGTAATTGCCCCTTTTAGTGCTTCAATACCGGCCCAGTCCCTGTCATGCACAACCGTTGCCCTTGCAGTAGCAAGATTTACAGCCGTATCTCTGACACCAGCAACCGCCTTTAACGCCAGTTCCACCCGCCGAACACAGGCGGCACAGGTCATTCCGCCAATGTGAAGGACCACCTTCTCAGACAATATTGTATCCTGCCTTCCTGATACCTTCATGACACAGGCAATGGGTGATGGGATATTGCCCCTTGCCTCTCGCCTATTGTTTTCATGTTATCCTTTCCCTCGTAAATATTTCTTTAAAAAAATCTTATTTTGTGGTATTAACAAAATTAACCACAATAAGAAACACTAACCCATTTAATTACGACATAAACTTTCGCAGATACACACAAATAGCTGTTTTTCTGGTATTTATCTAACACCTATGAGACCTTTGAAAAACTGAAAATTGGCTTCGTGAAGGGCGAAGCAAAGATTTTTTCGGGGAGGGGGGCTCTGCCATCGCAGCGAAGCGCCCGCCAGGGCAACTGTTTGAAGGCGAAGCCTGAGTTTTGCCCTGGCAGCGAAACTAAATGATGCATAATCGTCAAAAGATTTTGAGCACTTTCGAAGACAATTTTCAAAGGTTCCCCTATTTAATCGTTGCTTTTAATTTAAAAGCTTAAGTTAAATGGTCTGATCGTCTGTGCTCATCATGTCGAGAGAAATTCCTACACTGTTATGCGTAAAATTATCTGTATAGCCAATCAAAAAAGGGGGGGGCAAGACAACAACCGCCCTCAATCTATCTGCGTCCCTGGCAACAGCGGAAAAGAAAACTCTCCTTATAGATTGCGATCCCCAGGGCAATGCCAGTAGTGGCATGGGGATTAACAGGGACTCAGCTCGAGAAAAAAATCTTTATCATACCCTGATCGGTAAAGTTCCTCTAAGGGAAGTGGTTGTAAGTACTATGATACCATATCTCGATATGGTACCGGCCAACCAGGATTTGATCGGAGTAGAAGTTGAATTCATCCCACAATTACCAATACAATCAGGTTGTTAAAACTTCCTTCGGAAGTTAAGGATGCTTTGATTTAGAAAAAAATTACCGCCGGTTATGCAAGACCCCTCCTCACCCTGAATTCGGGGGAAGAACAGATTAGAGTGCTTAGGCTAGGCTAATCGTCGAAAGGGACCTCAGCGTAAGAGAAATGGAAAAATGGGTTAAAAAGATAAAAGAAGGTCCCCCTAAAGGGAAAGCTGTTAACAAGGATTTGACGATTATAGCTTTGGAAAAGGAACTGTCGTCAAAATTGATGACAGTGGTCTGCATAAACCAGAGTAAAAGGGCGGGGAAGATTGAAATTAAGTTTGCCACAAAAGAAGAATTAAACCGGTTGGTGTCAATTTTGATGGTAACTAAAGACTAATTACTGTTGATAAGCCTGTTTATAAGGTGTTTAAATTTGGATATACTCTGGGAAAAAAGCATTAAAATTATTCAAGAAAAGGTTAGTCCACAGAATTTTGAAACCTGGATTAAGCCTATTAAGATCGCTTCTCTTGATAAGAACAATATTAGTTTATCTGTGCCAAATAAGTTTTTCAGGGATTGGGTTGTGGAAAATTATTTTTCTGTAATTAAAACTTCTCTCACCTCTGTTGCAGGTATGAATTTTAATGTTGAGTTTACAATAGAGCCACATGGCAGCGGGAAGGACCAGAATTTAACAGGTCAGACCAGGAATCATGGGCAACAAGTTGATGTTTCTCTTAAGAAGACCCGCAAAACAGGAACTCATCCGTCCCTTAATCCAAACTACACTTTCGATAGGTTTGTAGTTGGTCCATGCAATCGCTTTGCCCACGCAACATCTCTAGCTGTAGCGGAAAAACCGGCGAAGAACTACAATCCTCTGTTTATCTATGGTGGTGTCGGTCTAGGAAAGACACACCTACTTAACGCCATCGGTCTTCTGACACTTTCCCTCCACTCAGAAATGAATGTAATTTATATCTCGGCAGAAGCATTTATGAATGAGCTGATCAACTCAATCAGATATGATAAAATGCAAAAATTCAGGGAAAAATTTAGAAATATTGATTGTTTTCTTATTGATGATATTCAATTTATCGCTGGAAAAGGAAGGACGCAGGAAGAATTTTTTCATACTTTCAATACCCTTCATGATTCAGGTAAACAAATTGTTGTTACAAGTGACAAGTTTCCCAAAGATATCCCGGATCTTGAAGAAAGATTACGATCCAGATTTGAATGGGGTCTCATCGCTGATATACAACCACCTGAAATAGAGACCAAAATCGCCATTATTGAAAAAAAAGCCCAGGAAAATAACATTTCTCTATCGAGTAATGCAGCACATTATATTGCCTCAATTACTCAATCTAGTATTAGGGAATTAGAGGGTTTTCTCATCAGGATCAACGCTTATTCTTCCCTAACTGGTAGAGTAATTAATATAGACCTTATAAAAGAGGTTCTTAGGAAGATACTCAAACAAAACAAAAGAGAAGAAATAACGATTGATGAAATTATCAAAGCAGTAACAGGTAACTTTAACCTTAAGATATCAGATATTAAATCACAAAATAAAAATAAAAGTCTTGTTCTACCAAGACAGGTTATTATGTATCTCTCAAGAAAGCTAACCAATACCTCTTTTCCAGATATTGGGAGAAAAATAGGAGGACGAGATCATTCAACGGTGATTTATGCAAATAATAAGATAAAGAGGTTAATTGAGATAGATGTGAATTTTAGAAAGATTATTGAGGATATTGAGGATTCTTTAAGTAAAGGGAGTTAGGAAATGTTCGGCAAATAACAAATTGGTTTTTAATTTAAATTATTTAGGTCATCTTTTATACAAGTAGTAAACAAAATTGTTCCTTTTATGTAATTATAATTACTATATGATTTACGTGTTTTCACTTATCAACAATTACTATTACTATTACTATAGTTTTTAAAATCTTGAAAAAGAAGTAATAGAATTTGTCTGATGTTAGTAGAATAATTCTTTCATAAAGTCTCAATATGGATTATGTTATTCTATGGGTTACCCCGTATTAAGTATAGGGCTATAGGCAAGAGGTAATAGATTTTAGCCCATAGCCTTATTATTTTACTGGCTACAAAAATATAAAAATTAAATTAAAAGGGAGTGTATAGAATATGGAATTAAGCATACGGAGGGATACTTTCTTGGGTGGGGTTCAAAAAACACTTGGTGTAGTTGAGAAGAGAACAATTCTACCAATTCTCAATAATGTACTTATTAGGGCAAAAGGGGATAAGGTCAGGATTATTGCGACAGACAGGGAAATTAGCTTGATAGCGGATTATGATGCAAAAATTATAGTTGAAGGTGACATTACACTTTCTGCCAGGAAATTATATGAGATGATCAGAGAGCTTTATGGAGATATGATTTATTTAAAAAAGGATGAGCATAATACGGTGACAATGACTTGCGGTAAGGTAGTTTATAAGATACCTGGTGTGCCGGCTGATGATTTCCCGAATATTGGAGATGAGATAGATGTTGGATTATTTAGGATTGAGGGAAATATCCTGTATGAGCTTATTCGTAAGACATTTTCTGCAATGTCTACCGATGAAAAGAAGGGGAACTTAAACGGAGTTTTCTTTAAGGTTGAAAAGGATGGAAGTGCCTGTGTGGCTAAAATGGTAGCGACAGATGGATTTCGGTTGGCTATTAGTTGTGTGGGTGGGGTCTTTGAGGGGGTAGAATTTTGTGAGCTTGATAAGGGAATAATTATACCGCGGAAGGGAGTGGTTGAGATTAGGAGACTTGTTGAGGATGAAACCGGTGGTGTTGTGATGGGGGTTCATCAAGATATGTGTGTTGTTAAGACGAGCAGTGCGACGTTAAAGGTTAGTCTGGTTAATGATGAGTATCCAGATTATCGTAGAGTTATACCAGTAGATACGGGGGAGATAGTTTGCTTTAATAAGGATGTAGTGTTGCGTGCTTTGAGGAGGATGAATGTTGTATCGAGTGAGGGGTGTGATGGGGTTATGATCAGGTTAATAAAGGACATGATGGTGTTTAGTTTAAATAATCCGGATGTGGGTGAGGCAAACGAGGAGATTCCCGTGTCATATAAAGGGGGAGAAGTTGGGGTGGGGTATAGTGTGAATTTCTTGATAGATGCTATAGAGGTTATTGATGAAGACATGGTTAGTTTTGATGTTGGTGTTGGGGTAAGGCCCGGTATTATCAGGCCTTTGGGTAATGATAATTATATCTGTGCTGTTATGCCGCTTAGGTTTTAAGGGGTAAGGCAAGGGGAGCAGCCCATAGCCTATAACCCATAGCCTAATGTTAATATTTGTACGAAAAGGGTAATTATAGGGAGCAGTATGATAGACGATTATGGTGCGGATAGTATAAAAATATTGGAAGGTCTCGAAGCTGTGCGAAAGAGACCTGCTATGTATATTGGTAGTACCGGTAGGGATGGTCTCCATCACATAGTTTACGAGGTTGTTGATAACAGTATTGATGAGGCCTCTGCCGGGTTTTGTGATACTATTTCTGTGTGGATAAGGGTGGATAATAGTGTTGTTGTGGACGATAACGGTCGTGGCATACCAGTAGATATTCACAAAATAGAGGGGGTATCGGCGGTCGAAGTGGTGCTTACCAAGCTTCATTCAGGGGCCAAATTTTCTGATGATAATTACAAAATGTCAGGCGGTCTCCATGGTGTAGGGGTTTCTGTTGTTAATGCCCTCTCAAGTTATCTTGAGTTGGAGATCAGGAGAAACGGATTGGTATATGCGCAATCGTATGTTCGTGGTACTCCCAAGGCTCCTTTGGAGGTAGTCGGAAGGACAGCGGGGAGGGGTACAAAGATCACTTTTAAACCGGATGAAGAGATATTTGAGGAGACCGACTTTAGTTTTGAGATTATCTCTAACCGGCTGAGGGAACTGGCCTTTCTTAATCCTGGTGTCAGGATTAATCTGATTGACGAAAGGACGGATAGGAAAAGCGAGTTTTTTTATCGGGGAGGTATCATCTCGTTTGTTGAATACATTAACAGGAATAAAAAGGTGCTCCATGAAGATCCTATCTATGTGAGTGGTTGTAAAAATGATGGTCATATTGAGGTAGCTTTGCAGTATAACGATACGTATACTGAAAACCTTTTTTCTTTTGCCAATAGTATAAATACTACAGAGGGGGGCACTCACCTGGTCGGTTTCAAGTCTGCTCTAACGAGGGTTTTTAATAACTATGCCATCAGTAACAATATCTTAAAGAATGGAAAAGAGTCCTTGAAAGGTGAAGACTTACGAGAGGGTCTGGCATGTGTTATCAGTGTTAAAGTCAAAAACCCTCAGTTTGAAGGTCAGACCAAGACGAAGCTCGGCAACAGTGAAGTAAGAGGGTTGGTTGAGGGGATTGTCTATGAGAAACTAAGTAATTACCTGGAGGAGAATCCTTCTATTGCCAGGCAATTGTTGGGTAAGTGTCTGGAAGCGGCCAGGGCCAGGGAAGCAGCGAGAAAAGCCAGGGAAATGACACGGAGGAAGAGCGCCCTTGAGGTTGGTTCCTTGCCCGGTAAACTTGCCGATTGCCAGGAGAGAGATCCGGCTAACAGTGAATTATATCTTGTTGAAGGGGACTCTGCCGGCGGTTCCGCCAAGCAGGGACGGGATCGAAAGAATCAGGCTATCTTACCATTAAGGGGAAAAGTATTAAATGTTGAAAAGGCAAGATTCGATAAGATGCTGCAAAATGAGGAGATCAAATTTATCATCACAGCTCTCGGCACAGGTATCGGTAAGGACGATTACGATCCCAGTAAATTGAGGTATCATAAGGTAATTATTATGACCGATGCCGATGTTGATGGTTTGCATATCAGGACGCTTCTCTTAACTTTTTTCTTCAGGCAGATGAGAGAGTTAATAGAGAGGGGACATCTTTATATTGCCCAGCCACCACTTTTTAGGGTGAGTAATCACAAAAATGAAATTTATATTTATGATGAAGAAGGGCTGAAAAGCTATATCCTGGAAAGTGGCGTAAAGAAGGTACTTCTTTCCACGGGAGATGGAAGTGGTTCCACACTGACCGGTAAACGGCTTTTGGAACTCATCAAAAAGGCCATCAAAGTTGAAATGATATTAGACAAGTTTGAAAAGGAGGAAAAGAATAGGGAAATTATAAGGATCCTTGCAGAGGATCCGGTATTTGTGATTGATGATTTTAGAGAGAAGCAGACCCTTGCGTTAGTGGCTGAAAGGGCCACCACGGCGATGGGGGAGGAGCGGCTTAGTTATGTCATAGAGACAGATCAGGAACATGGTGGGTACAACCTGGTTTTTCGCATCAAAAGAAACGGCAATATCCTAATTACCTGTATTGATAAGGATACATTAAAAGCTCCAAAGTTTATGGAAGTAAGAGCTCTTTTAAGGCAGATCGGCACCCTCGGCAAGGTACCCTTTAGAGTTGTTATAAATGATGCAGGGGATGCGAAGGTGAGGGAGACTGTAAGTTTAAGCACCATGGCAGCTCTGATAGATTACGTGATCAGTATGGGTAAAAAAGGGTTTTCCGTGCAGCGATACAAGGGTCTTGGTGAGATGAATCCCGAGCAATTATGGAAAACAACTATGGATCCCGAAAAGAGGACACTCCTTCAGGTTAAGGTTGAAGATGCCCTGCTGGCTGATGAGATTTTTACCACCCTTATGGGAGACCATGTCGAACCCCGTAAGGATTTTATTTATAAAAACGCCCTGTTTGCCTCGAACCTTGATGTATAAGTTAGGAAGACTGAAGGCTGAAGAATTTTAAAATAACCTTCAGTCTTCAGCCTTGATTACAAGGACAGCTTTATGGATCAACAGCGTTATCACCATAAGAACATACCGGTTAATATTGAAGATGAGATGAAGAAGTCCTATCTTGATTATGCGATGAGCGTCATCATCGGCAGGGCTATTCCCGATGTTAGAGATGGTATGAAGCCGGTTCATAGAAGGGTACTCTACGCCATGCATGAGATGGGAAACCGGTGGAATAAACCGTACAAAAAGTCGGCAAGGATCGTCGGTGATATAATCGGTAAATATCATCCCCATGGGGATGTGGCGGCCTATGACACAATAGTCAGAATGGCCCAGGATTTTTCTATGAGATACCCCCTCGTTGACGGGCAGGGAAACTTCGGTTCTATAGATGGTGACCCACCTGCAGCCATGAGGTATACAGAAGTGAGAATGGATAGGATTGCCGAGGAGCTTCTGGCCGATCTGGAAAAGGAGACCGTTGATTTCGTGCCGAATTACGATGAATCTTTGCAGGAACCGACCGTCTTACCGTCCAGGATACCTGTGATTCTCTTAAATGGCAGTTCCGGTATCGCTGTAGGTATGGCCACCAATATCCCCCCCCACAATCTCCGTGAAGTCATTAACGGAACAATTGCACTCATGCGAAACCCGGATCTAACAGTAGAGGGACTGATGCATTACATTCATGGTCCGGACTTCCCCACTTCCGGCTTCATCAACGGGAGAGAGGGCATCATCTCTGCATATAAAACAGGAAGGGGGATCATCAGGATAAGGGCAAGGGTCCTGATTGAGAAGAATGAGAAAAAGGAAAGAGAGAGTATTATCATCACCGAACTTCCCTACCAGGTCAACAAGGCTAATCTCGTAGAGAAGATTTCCGAACTTGTGAGGGAAAAGAAGATAAGCGGTATTGCTGATCTAAGAGATGAATCAGACAGGGAGGGTATCAGGGTTGTCATTGATCTGAAGCGGGATGATCCCGCCGGAGTGGTCCTTAATCAACTTTACAAATATACCCAGATGGAGATTACCTTTGGGGTCATTATGCTGGCTATCGAACATGGTCAGCCGAGGGTTTTTAACCTGAAGGAAATCATAGAGAGTTTTGTCAATTTCAGAAAACAGGTGGCTACCCGGAGGACCTCATTCGAACTGGGCAAGGCCAGGGAAAGGGCCCATATCCTTGAAGGACTTATTACGGCTCTCAACCACATCAATGCAGTGATAGAAGTCATCAAGGGCTCAAAAAATCCACAGGAGGCCGCCGTTGTTCTCTGTGAAAAATTTAATCTCAGTGAGGTGCAGGCCAGAGCTATTCTTGAGATGAGGTTACAGCGTTTGACCGGTCTGGAGCGGGAGAAGATTGATGAGGAATACACCGGTGTATCTGAGACGATTGTAAAGTTACAGGGTATCCTCGATGATCCCCGCAAGATTCTGGATGTGATCGTGGCAGAACTTGAGGAGATCAAAGCACGGTACGGTGACGAGAGACGGACGGAAATCATTGTTAGTTCTGAAGATATTGATATTGAGGACCTGATTGTCGAGGAAGATATGGTAGTTACGGTATCTCATTCGGGATACATTAAAAGAAACCCTGTGAGCCTTTACAAGAGTCAACACCGCGGAGGACGCGGTAAGATGGGCATGGGAACTAGAGAAGAGGATTTCGTCGAGAGGATATTTATTGCTTCCACTCATGCATATGTCCTGATCTTCACGAAACGGGGGAGGCTGTACTGGCTTAAGGTGCACCAGATTCCCCGGGCAGGAAGAGCAGCAAAGGGAAAGGCCATCGTCAATTTGATAAATATATCAGAGGGAGAGCGCATCGCTACTATTGTCCCTGTCAGAGAGTTTACCAATGATAAATCGGTGGTTATGGCCACGAAGAAGGGGATCGTCAAAAAGACCGATCTGGGAGCTTATTCCAATCCAAGAGCGGGGGGAATTATTGCTATCGCTATTGATGAAGATGACGAACTTATTGATGTCCAGCTCACGACGGGTGATCAGGACATTTTTCTTGGCACCAGAAAAGGAAAAGCCATCCGGTTTAAGGAGACGGATATCAGATCTACCGGCAGAACTGCCAGGGGGGTCAGGGGTATCCTGATAGATGCCGACGATGTGGTAGTAGGAATGGAGATACCAACGGAGGGAAGTTCCATTCTTACTATTTCCGAGAATGGCTTTGGCAAGAGGACGGCTGTAGCGAAGTACAGACTTCAGAGCAGAAGAGGCAAAGGGATCATCAACTTCAAGACAGTCCGCAGGGTGGGATACGTTTCCGGAATTCTTCAGGTAAGCGGTGATGAGGATGTTATTCTGATCAGTGATACCGGCAAGATTATACGGTTAAAGGTGGAAGAGGTGCCTCTTATCCACCGTGTTACCCAGGGTGTAAAACTGATTGATCTGGAACCTGAAGAAAGATTGGTCGGTCTTGCCCGGGCCGAGAGGGAGGCTGCATCAGACGAAACTTTGTAGCCGCAGGCTTTAGCCTGCGCCTTTTTTTCAAAGGTCTCAGAACATGAAGAGGTACAGGGTGTTTGACCATACGGCGGATTTAGGGGTGGAGATATATGGCAAAACCGTGGAGGAACTTTTTGTCAATGCCGCCTTTGCCATCTTCGATCTGATGACAGATCTGCAAGATGTCAAGATAACCGAGGTACGGGCAATCGTCACTGAGGGAGCAGACTGGGAGGATCTCCTGGTAAACTATCTACGAGATGTCCTTTATCTATTCAATGGAGAGGGTCTGATCCTTAGCGATTATGCAATTGCGGAAATAAACCCTCATCACCTAATGGGGGAGGTGAGGGGAGAACCTTTTGAGCCTAACAGGCACAGGATAAAAACGGAAATCAAGGCCGTGACCTATCACCAGGCATTGATTAGAGAAAATGGGGAAGGATGGGTCGGAAGGGTAGTTTTCGATGTCTGATATTGTGCTGAAGAGGATAGACGAATATCGCTGGATGATTACACCGGTCGGAGGAATGAGGGTCCCGGGAATCATTTATTCAAGCGAGGAGCTTATCAGAGAAATGGGCGCAGGGGAGAGCCCGAAACAGGTAGCAAATGTAGCACATCTACCGGGAATTGTTAAGTATTCTCTTGCCATGCCTGATATGCACTGGGGTTATGGGTTTCCCATAGGGGGGGTCGCAGCTTTTTGTATGGAAGAGGGGATTATATCTCCGGGTGGGGTAGGCTACGATATCAACTGTGGCTGCCGGCTGATGACAACCCGGCTTAGCCTTGATGATATACAGGATTGTCTTAAGGAACTGGTGGTCACCCTATTTCGGGATATTCCCACTGGTGTCGGATCAAGAGGTGTCCTTAAGCTTTCCGAAAGGGAGGAGAAAAAGGTCCTGGAGGAAGGGGCAAAATGGGCTGTAGATCAGGGATATGGCACACCTGATGATCTCACGGCAACGGAAGACGGGGGGAGGATGGAAGGGGCTGACCCGGAAAAGGTCAGTACAAAGGCATTGGAACGGGGGCGAGAACAGCTCGGTACTCTCGGTTCAGGGAATCATTTTCTCGAGATTGAGATTGTGGAAGAGATATTTGACAAGACTATTGCTGCTGCCTTCGGACTCGAAAAAGATCAGATCGCGGTCCTTATTCACAGCGGCTCCCGTGGCCTTGGTTATCAGGTCTGTGATGATTACCTGGCAAGGATGGTAAAGCATAGCGGTGAGTTGGGGCTTTCCCTTCCCGACAGACAACTGGCCTGTGCCTATCTGAATTCGGCTGAGGGCAGGGATTATCTTTCCGCCATGGCCTGTGCCGCCAATTATGCCTGGGCCAACAGGCAGATGTTGATGCACTGGACAAGAGAAACATTTGAAAGGGTCCTCCACAAAAGTCCCCGCGAGATCGGGATGCGTCTGCTCTACGATGTCTGTCATAATATTGCCAAGATCGAGACGTTTCCTGTAGACGAAAAACAGGTAAAACTCTGTGTCCATCGGAAGGGTGCCACACGGGCCTTTCCCCCTGGTCACCCATCACTGCCGGAGCGGTATATCAAATGGGGGCAACCTGTCTTGATACCGGGAGATATGGGGACAGGTTCCTACGTGCTGGTTGGTACAGATAAGGCATTTAATGATACCTTTGGGAGTACCTGTCATGGCGCCGGGCGAGTGATGAGCCGTAACCAGGCCACAAAGGCAAGCAGCGGCAGATCAATTGCAAAAGAGATGGCTGCAAAGGGTATCATCGTCATGGCCAGCGGGAAGGGGACCCTGCGGGAGGAGATACCGGAGGCATATAAGAATTTGGATCAGGTTGTCCATGTGGTACACGAAGCTGGTATCTCTAAAAAGGTGGCGAGGCTGCGTTCCCTTGGGTGTATCAAGGGTTAGAGGTGTGTATCTGTAGAAGGAATGAAGCTGACAATAAACACCAAGTTGCTTTTAAGTTATCTGGCCATGGCCTTGTTGACCGTGGTGGCAAGTGCCTATGCCTTTATAAGTCTGCAAAATCTCAATAAATTGGCCTATGCCATCATCACCCATGATTTTATCGTCCTGGATACCAGTAAGAAGATGATAGATACCCTTCTCGCCCAGGAAAGTGTGGAAAAGAAATATCTTATCCTTAAAGATCCTTCCCTTGCCGCGATATTCTGGACACGAAGTAGAGAATTTAAGGAAAGCCTGAAGGCTCTCGAAAAAAATCGGATTGGCGGCCAGGAGAAGACGCTATCCCGGGTATCGTTGCTGCACGAGCGGTATGGCAATATCTTTTCCCGGGAGATATCGCTAATTCAGGAAAATCTTACCGAAGAAGCCAACACCCTGTCGGAGAATTCCGGGAAAAAAAACATAGAAGCTATAGCTTCGTCTCTACATGCTATCGAGAGGAATGCCCAAAAGAGCATTGATACCCGGATGAACCTGATTAAGGCACAGAGTATAGAGGCATCCAGGATAACAGTTATTCTCAGTTCGGTAAGCCT
Organism: Syntrophales bacterium; assembly: GCA_030018935.1. Taxonomy (NCBI): domain Bacteria; kingdom Pseudomonadati; phylum Thermodesulfobacteriota; class Syntrophia; order Syntrophales; species Syntrophales bacterium. The sequence continues at coordinate 8,357 of JASEGZ010000006.1, read as the reverse complement.
CATTGTAGGATTTTCTCTTGCCCTACTCATTACCTATAATATTGCCAGGCCCCTCAGGAAGTTAGAAAGGGCAACGGCTCTTATTGCTGAGGGGCAGTTTGATCATAGCTTCAACATGAACCACCCGGATGCAATTGGCAGCCTGGCCCGCGCTTTTCTTATTATGGGTGAACGTCTCAAGGCGCTTGAGGTTCTAAACCTTGATGCGAGCCCATTGACCGGTCTTCCTGGCAATATGGCGATCGAGAGAGAGATTGAAAGACGGCTGTCAGAAAAAATTGTGTTTTCCCTCTGCCATGTTGATCTTGATAATTTTAAACCTTTTGCCGATAAATATGGATATGCATGGGGTAGTGAGGTCATCAAAGAAGTAGCCGATATCCTGATGAGCCATCGTGGGACATCAGGTCAGGACCAGGAAGACGCATTCATCGGCCACATTGGTGGAGATGATTTTGTGATTATTTCCGAACCCGGGCGGGCAGAACACCTGAGCAGGCAACTTATCGCAGATTTTGATCGCCGTATTTTAAAGTTTTACCGTGAAGAAGACAGACTGAATGGATTTATTATGGGGAGAGACAGGAGGGGTACCCAACAAAAATTCCCCCTCATTACCTTGACCGTTGCCATCGTGACCGACGATGGGAGACGTTTTAAAAGTCCTCTCGAAATGGCGATGGCGGCTGCAGAGTTAAAGGAGTATGCGAAAGAACTACCGGGCAGTAACTGTGTTAAGCAGGAAGACATAGATAAAGAGAACAGAGATACTTAAAGCAATGGGCTGCTATATGAAGAGAATACAGAATTTTATCCTCTGGCTGTTTATTGTCCTCTTGGGAGCCTGTGCCCATACTTTACCCCCCCCTATTGATAGGACATCTCCTCCGGGCATCATTTCTCCGTTAAAAGAAAAAACAGACTCAGCCCTCTTTAATGAGGGGATGTTTTATTTAGGTGGTCTTGAGCAGATGGCTGACTATACGAAGGCCAGATCAGCATTTGATGCATTACTGAAGGTGCATCCTGAGAGTAAATGGCGTAGTCTGTCTGAGGTTTTGCTCCGTCTCATTGATGAGATGCAATTATGTAAGGCGAAAAATGTCTCCGATCGGAAGCTGATCGAAAAGGCCGATGCTGATATAGGGAGACTTCGTGGGGAGAATGAACAGTTGAAGAGGGAGATTCGGTTGCTGGACGATAAGTTCCAGGCGGAGATGACGAAACTCCGTCAGGAGAATGAACAACTGAGGAAAGATATCCAGCTCTTAAAAAATTTGGAGATTCAACTGGACAAGAGAGAAAAGATGCTCCGGTAATGAGTATTGCAATCAATGGCCCTGATCATTTCCGATTACCAGGGGTACACCGCATTTGCGATATTGTCAAAAGTTTTATGAAAAAAAGGGAAGTTGATATAAAAGATGAAAGTTTATCAATTCCGGTAGGACAGGCGTCTCGCCTGTCAGATATGAACTCTTTGCTGTTGTTGTATTAAATGATCATGTTCATATGATAATAAACCCTATGGATGCATTACCAAAAATAATGCACAGTATCAAAAGCTTTAGTGCACATCAGATTAACAAAATATCAGATAGAAAGGGCAAAGTATGGCAAGATGAGAACTATGACAGGGTTATAAGGGATGAAGGGGAATTTTTGGAGAAGCTTGGCTATATAGCGAATAATCCTATGAAGGCGAATTTATCAAGAGAATACGGAGATTACAAGTGGTTATACATACAAGGCTGGATAGACACCGATAACATGACAGGCGAGACGCCTGTCCTACCATAGGGGGGAGGTAAGTAAAATATACACAACATATTAAAAATCAAGAGTTTTAGGCATTTTTGTTTAAAGACTTTTGACAAAACCAGATTTAGGTTACAGATAATCAATGATCAATAAAAAAGATATGAGGTAAGTGATTATTCATTTAAGGAGGCACTTAAATGGCAAAGATTGATTTAATGGGGCTCCCAAAAAAAACTCTCGTCGATCTTTTAAAGACCTATTCTAAAAATTCCATGACTGTCGATGGGTTATGGTTCGTGAATGTGGAGGAGAAATTCGGGTTGGATACGGCAATAGAGATAGACACAAAAGTCTGGGAGAGATATGGTGCAACAGAGGCGAGGAGAATAAAGAAGGCATTGCATATCACTGATGGGGGTATTCCCGCCCTTGCAAAGGCCCTCAATTTTCAGATATGGGTTCCAGGTATGGATTACGAATTCCCTGAGGTTACGGAGAAGAGCGTAGTATTCAATGTAACTGATTGCACTGTCCAAAGGGCACGGATAAGAAATAACAGACCAGAGTTTAAGTGCAAACCTGTTGGAGAAGCCCTATTTGCTCCTTTTGCAAAGGCAATTGATCCTAGATTAGAAATGGAGTGTTTAATGTGTCCCCCTGATGAGCATCCAGAGGATGTATGGTGTAGCTGGAAGTTCCGGCTCAAAGATGAACCTACTACAGAAATTAAGGGGGAGGCCAAAATTGATTACTTCGATCTTCCAGAAGGAATACTTGTAGAACTAATAAAGATGTATTCTAAGAATATAATTACTATAGATGGTCTGTGGTTCATCGATATTGAAGAACGGTTTGACCTTGATACGGCTATAGATATAGACATAAAGATATGGGAAAGATACGGTGTGACAGAGGCACGAAGGCTCAAGAGGGTACTTAATATTGCCGAAGGGGGTGGTATCCCGGCCCTTGCAAAGGCCCTCAATTTTCAGATATGGGTTCCAGGTATGGATTACGAATTCCCTGAGGTTACGAATGAGAGGGTAGTATTTAATGTAACAGATTGTACCCCCCAAAAGGCAAGGATAAGAGACAAAAGAGGAGAATTTCCCTGTAAACCGGTGGGAGTAGCCCTGTTTAAAAAGTTCGCCGAGACAATAGACCCAAAACTGAAGATGAGGTGTTTGGTATGCCCACCTGACAGTCATCCAGAGGATGTGTGGTGTAGCTGGGAGTTCCGGATAGAAGAAGAGATGTAGAACATTAAAAAGTTGGCTCTTTCTCATCTTGAGTGGGTAATTTTTCAATCCCCTCTCCCCTTAGTGTATTGTATAAGAAATTCCTTTTTTGAGATTGATAGTAGTATTGAACAGGCTCAAATTATCTTTTTATCCTTAGGAGGATTAAAATGATGAAGAAACTATTTTTGTGCGTAGGTATTTCGGCGCTTCTTATGTTTTTTTTCACTTTCGAGTTGGCAAGGGCCAGCGGAATGTACGTAGAAGGCGTGGGTACAAGGGCAATGACCATGGGTGGTGCGTTCACTGGATTAGCAGATGATTCATCTGCAGTTCACTGGAATCCCTCGGGTCTTGCACAATTAAAAGGGGCAGGGTTCGCGGCTAGTCTTTACACAATGAGCTCTTTCTTGCGGGACCGTAATTCTGTAAGCAACCTCGATCCGGCTGAGCAAGATTGGACTAAAGGAGATTATTTTAGCCGAGTCTATCCTACCGAACCCAAACAGTTTGATGATTACAGGGAATTTTGGCCGTTTGCTGCTGCCATGCCTGCTATCACGGCACACAAAAATTTCGGTGATTACACCATTGGAGTAGGCGCTTTCCCCATTGCCGGCGCCTATAGCAGGTGGGAAGATACGATAAAAGACACTACGGATGCAGATATCGATGCATCCCTTTTCTTCATGGTAATGCTTATGGACTTTAATGTTTCCATTGCAAAAAAGATTACTGACAAATTATCGCTGGGTGTCGGTTTAGACCTTGTGTATTTAAAGTTACAAGGAGATATTGAAAAGGATTACAGGAACTCAAACGTCTCCTGGCAACCCGATTACAGCTCCGGGATTGACGCAGAAGCGGATGGAATGGGGGTGCAGGGCGTGATAGGTTTTTTATATAAATTTTCCCCCAAGTGGAGCCTGGGAGCGATCTTCCGCACCGGAGCCAAATTCGATGTTAACGGTGATTTGGGTGCCTGGTTCACAATCCGCGGACCTGATGGCCAACCGATGATGGATCTTGAACAAAAGACCAACTATTATCATGAGTTCGTCTACCCTCCTTCCTGGGGTGTGGGGATAGCTTATAAACCGACGCAAACTCTCACTTTGACGGCTGACTGGCAAAGGATTGACTGGACTAAATTTAAGTGGCCCTTCGCAGATCTACATCTTGAAAAAAAAGAGCCTTTGCTGAAAGAAGATATTGTAAAAGATCCGGATTGGTCTGCCGCCGATTCATATCGCTTCGGATTAGAGTATAAGTACAATAAACGTTTAACTCTAAGGGGAGGGTACATGTCTGATGACTCCGGGGTACCTAATGAAGCAGCAGGTTTTGCTACATCCATCATTGGAGACCCCATCCAGTATGCTAATATTGGCTTTGGTTATCAATGGGATGTATGGAATTTAGACTTCATGGTAGGTACCGCGTGGGGAGAACCCTATCCCGGCGTGAAACATAACTGATATGACCTTGCCTTTACTTTCTCTCGCCAGTTTGGCGGAGGAAGTAAGGAATTGCCCAGGTCTTGGGCAACAGATGAAGGGAAAAAAGTAAAAAGCCATGAGTCATCCTTTTTTTATAAAGAAGTTGTTTTTTCTCCTGAATATCTATTTGATGGGGATAACTTGAGATTCAGGGAGATAGATCCGGCCAACTCTGTGGGGTTTGAATATTTCCGTATCTTTTCCGGGGAATATGGTGATTGGGTTACAACTGATCTGCAGGTGAGATTCCCTATAATGATTCACAGGAAAAAACTTTTTAGGAATGCCAGTGCTAATTTCAATCTAACTAATTTCAATCTAAATACCGATGTTGACCGGAACAAAATGGACGACACCCTTACGACCGAGTGGAGAGTCATGTATGAAATCCATAATGCCTATGCTAATTTCAAATTAAATGATGGAAGATCAAATATTAAGATCGGTCACTTTGATGTACCTTTCGGCCTTGAGCCTCTTATAGATACCCATCCTACCCTTTTGCAAACCCAGGCCTCAAAAAATATCGGTTTTAAGCGGGATTGGGGGTTCTCTGTTAATGGCGCGCTCCCCTCATTTGATTACGAAGTTGCTGCTACTCTTGGTACCGGAGGGATGGAGAAAATATCGAGAGAGGACGGGAGTTACCTTCTGTCCGGAAGGATCGGCACACCTTCCTCGGAAAATTTCCAGTACGGTTTTTCTCTCCTTTATGGGCGTGTTTTTCCGTCAGTGTTTGGAACTGGTGATTATCTTTTTGAAGAGGCTCTCCTCCGGAAGAGAGTGGGCCTGGATAGCCAATATTTGTACCGTCCATATCTCTTCAAGGTGGAAATTGCTTATGGAAAGGATGAAGACCGTCACGTGTTGAGCAGTCTTTTTGAAGTAGATTATACCGTGCCTAAGTATCAAAAATGGCAGCTTGAAGCCCAAATCAAATCATTTATTAACGATCTGGAGAAAGGCGGTTCTGATGATACAACCATGACTTTAGGGGTATCTTACAAAATGACCAATGAAGTTACCTTAAGAGCCAACTATATCCATGACTTCAATCTCAGATTAGGTGGAGAAGAAGATATTCTCGGTTTTCAGTTATATTATTATGGTCAATAACTTTGTTCATCTTATTTTGTAAAACATAGATGACGATAAATGTGCGAAAAGGGATAGGATTTCTGGTGATCCTTATCATCCTCATGGGAGGATTTGTTTGCCCTGCCCTTGCCGCTGTTGGGTGCACATTACGGGATCCAGACCGGGACGTGAGAAGACTCTTTCCCCAATCAACCGGATACAAAACCACTTTCATTGCCATAAAGGAAAGAGGAGGGGAAAAACTCCTCAAAAGGATTGAAGAGAAACTGGGAGAAGGTTTTGAACCGATATATGAAACCATTGATGTTCCTTATGCTTTTTATACGATACTGAAGCAAAAGGAAATAATCGGCTATATTCATGGCGTGAACCAGAAGGGAGAATTTGGAGGATTGCAGCTTATTCTGGCCACTGATTTGGCCGGAAAGATCCTTAGTTTCTATTGCCAGAGAATCACCAATCCCGAAAGTAAGAAATATAGGGACCCAAAATTTACAGATCAATTTAAGGGATTAACATTAGCTGATTTTTATTTCTACGACCCCCAAAAAGGCAACATCTCTGATACTACTAATCCCCTTTCCAGAATCAAAAACCCGGGCCAAAGAAATGATACCGACTTCAAGGCCATCCTGAGGGGCTTGAAGAAAAACCTGATCATCTTTGATGAATTTATCGGTGGCAACCGGTATGATGAAGTTTATGAAAGGATAAAAGCCCATGGAAAACATCATTGAAGCAGAGGGGCTAAGCAAGGTTTACCTTAGGGGAAAGGAAAAGATACCTGCCCTGGGAGGGATTGATTTGAGTATTGTTAAAGGAGAGTTTGTCTCTGTTGTGGGCCCCTCAGGATCTGGAAAAACCACCCTTTTAAACCTTCTCAGTTGCCTTGATACTGCCACTTCCGGAAGTTTAAGAATAAAAAAAAGGGATGTTAGCAGGTTACCTGAAAATAAACTGGTAAAATTCAGACGAGAATATATGGGATTTGTATTCCAACAATTTTTTCTCCTTCCCACCTTAACCGTTCATGAAAATGTCGAATTGCCACTTTTATTCAGAAGAAAAAGAACAGAAAGTTCAAAGATAGGATTGATTCTGAAAACGGTGGGATTAGAAGATAGAGCCGATCACCTTCCGTCCCAGCTCAGCGGAGGAGAGATGCAGAGGGTGGCTATCGGCAGAGCACTGATCAACGAACCAGAAATAATCTTTGCCGATGAACCAACCGGAAACTTAGATTCCATGACCGGTAAAGACATCTTTGATTTATTCAGAAACCTTAATCAAAAGGATATTACGGTGGTTGTTGTCACTCACAATCAGGAGTTGGCGGAAACAGCAGATAGAGTAATCCAGTTATTGGACGGAAAAATCTCAACTGTCCGGGAAAAGAATAAAACGAATACTGTCTGAGAAAAAAATTAGGGGAGATAACCATGCGGTTTTTAACCTTGGCATATAAAAACCTGAAACGAAGAAGGATCAGAACTATTCTTACCATCCTTGGTGTGGGGATAGCGGTAGCCGTCCTGGTGAGTCTTTTGGGTTTCAACACCGGCTATAAGACAGCCCTTAACAGAGACATTGAAAGGATGGGTTACCAGGTGATTGTCACCGCCAAAGGATGTCCTTATGAGGCGGCAACCATGATGCTTAAGGGGGGTGGTGGATTGAGATATATTACTGAAAATCTTTTCTCTCAGATAGCCGGCAATCCTCTGGTAGACGAAATCACACCCCAGTTAATCGAGGTTGTTCATGATCCTGACCTGCCCGAAGGGGGTGGTTTTCGCTATTTCCTCGGTATTGAAATGAAAAGCTTTCATGACCTCAGGCCATGGATAAAATTCAAATCCGGAGGTTGGTTTTCAGGGAATAATGCAGATGAAGTAATTATGGGTTATGAGGCAGCAGAACTGGAGCAGAGGCTGGTGGGTGATAAAATATTCATCCCGGGTGTCGATAAAGTCCTTACAGTAGCGGGTATCTTTGAGCGGGTGGGCACTCAGGATGATGGAATCATGTTCCTCCCCTTAAAGACCTTGCAACGGATCTTTAAAAGAGAGGGAAAACTTACCGGGATGGGACTAAGATTAAAAGATATGGATAGGTATCCGGAATTTGAAGAGGAGATATTCAAAACTCCGGAAATTCAAGTGATCAGTATGTCTAAGGTTAGAATGGTAATCCTGAACCTTATCGGCCGGGCAAGACTTATGGTTATGTCGGTGGCATTCATTGCTATATTTGTAGCTGTCATCGGTGTAATTAATACCATTCTCATGTCTACCTTTGAACGTACCCAGGAAATAGGGATAATGAAAGCCGTGGGCGCTTCTCGATTCCATATTTTTAAACTGATCTGGTTGGAAACCATTCTTATCTGTGCGGCTGGAGGGATCGCCGGTGCAATAATTGCGATTTTTGCCTCAAACATTGTGGAGTATCTGGCAAGAAAGGTTTTACCCTATGTGCCAAGCGGCAAGCTGGTCATGATAACCCCTGATTTACTCTTAATCTGCTTTTTGGGCGCAATAGTTATGGGGCTTTTGGCAGGAATATACCCGGCACTCAGGGCTTCCGGGAAAAGACCGATTGAAGCAATAAACATAGCGTTATGAAGTCTGCATAAGTGCCGCTCTTTTGCAGTTTGATTTTTATATTTTCCTTGCTATACTTACGAACAACGCAACCATAAAAGAAGGGGGGTGTCAAGAACAAATGAATTGTCCGCTTTTGTAGCAAATGAATTGTCCGC